>NZ_PQNZ01000039.1:0-7629 GCF_004138385.1 Candidatus Nanosynsacchari sp. TM7_ANC_38.39_G1_1
GAACCCGGATTGCCAGGATGAAAACCTGGTGTCCTAACCGTTAGACGATAAGGCCGCACTTACAGATATCTTAACAGATTGGCCTTATTTGCGCAATAAACAACTGCTAATACCGCGGTGGCAGCTCGGTTGTGGTGTCGGTTGAAATAGAACTGTTTGCGTTAGCTTTATTATAGGCCCACAAGTACGTATCCATCCGCGCGTTAATAATCTCCGCTGGCGTGGTATAACCATTCTCATTGCCAGCCGAACCGTCAGCTCCGTGAGTACGGCGCAGCTGCAAAACACGTGCCGACACTACCCCATTAATCTGTAATGGCTTGTCGCAAACCGTCGATTTCAATCCGCTAGTATAATCAGATCGGATCAATGCTGATCGAACACCACTCTCGTCAACTTCGCAGGTAGAGATTACACCGCCCACGCCGGCATTAGTACCCGAAGCAATTAGCCAAGCATCAATATTAGTCACACTATCCTTAACAATGATATTGCGCGCATAAATTACAACCTGCGGCAATTGACTAGCGCTAGAGAAATTACTAGTATCATAACGTATGTCGCCGTCTACGACCACCGTCTTGTCACCGGCATCAATGATAACCGACCTACCCATCCCAATAGTGCCGCCCGACAAATTCACGATTGCTCGCGACGATGACAATTTGTACGAGCCATCTAATCCGTTAAGCGAGATATTCTCGCCCGCCAACGGACGCTGAGCGCCAAAATAACTAGATTTGACAGTATTTTGCGCGCCGATAGTTCCCCATTGCCCATATCTAGCCTTATTATTGGCAAATGTTAGACCATTTAACTCGCTATCTGCCGCTATGCCCAACCGCGATGTCGTACCCATGCCAGAAAGAGCACCTCCTGATGCCGACACAACATTTGACCGGCTATACGAGGAAATTTCTGGCGCAAACATGCCATACTCACCCCAGCTGCCGATCGAATGAGTATTGCCACTCATAGTCAGCGTACGCGCGCCGCCAGTATAGATGCCCGACTTATACTGTTGGGTGATTAAAGCATTCGCGATATTGCTCGACCCGACACGCACATCGCCACCCCAGATTTGTACCATTGGCCTCTTGGAAATACGGTAGCAACGCGGATACGATACGCGGCGTTTTGAAGAATCTCCCGTTGTATCCCAGTTATACTTATTAACAGTAGCTACCCGGCAAATTACATCGCCAATCTTGTATCGTGCCGTATCAAGCGCCGACGTATCAATAACTTCAGTCCTGTCAAAAGCACTCTGCTTGTTATTTGTTGGCGTACAATCGCTAATTTTACCAGACAACTGAGGCTGAGAGTTGAGCCAAGAGCATGTGTTCACGCCTGCGCCATAGGTCGTATCGGCATAATGCCTGTCTCCGTCATTCTTATTGAATATGCTATTTAGTATACTGCCCAGTTGACCATCCGACATTTCCGCAGCCGATCCAGTGAAGGCAAACGTAAAGACATCGGCATCACTACTGCCGCCAGCTTCGCGACGCCCGCCGGTATTGTATATGGTGCTATCTAGCGTTGTCGCATTACCTTGTTCTAGTACGCCAATAGCCGTTGACCCGCCCGCCGAACCAACTCCTGGCACCAAATTAAAGTCCGATGCCACCCTTGCGCAAGCGGGCTCACTTGAAGCCCAGTCTCGACGCACCACCGAATCAGGCCACGTCCACCATATCTGGGTGCATATATAAGATCCCGCCCTGCTACCATCGCTAGGTACGCGAATCTTCATACAATCGTCGCCGTCTCGACCACTCCAAGTATTTGTATTATTAGGACTTTGCACTAAGTTATTAAGCGCCGACCGGCATTTATTGTTATAAATATTACTGACCGCTCCGCGTGCAATGAGAACTCTATGCCCATTATTACTACCACCACAATGGCGCCAATCCTTACCGGCACAGCTAGCAACATCGTGCAGATTATTAAAATACGCTGATTCTATAACCACTTGTACACTAGATGTTGTATGCTGATAATTTGAATATGGAGTATTCCGAAGAGTCGCTATGAACTCGGCCTGTTTTCCAGGAAAGACATCAGGCTTACCATCTAGATGCCGCTCGGCATACGGACGAGAACTACCAAAAGCATTAGAGTTATTATAATTTGCATAAATTTTGTTGTCGGAGCGATCATAAACATAGCTTTCACCCTGAACTTTCCAGCCGCTTGGTCTTGGCTTACGACGAACCCATAGAGAAATATTATCCGTACCACAGTTAATTCTAGAACCACTGTAGGTAACTACTTTATTGCCTTTCATAACTGCTAAACAACTTTTCGCACCAAACGTAACCAATTCTGATTGGCCACCAGGTTGAGCAACGCCATTAACGTCAGCACCTAAATCCAACTGATCCCACTCACTCTCGCCGTTTATCCACTGGTATTCAGGACCGCCGCCGTAGTAGTATCCTCTATTAAAGAAATAATTACCGTTGCCATCTATATGACCTGCTGGGTTCGTCGCCCAAATATGTCTACCCTGGCCGTTAAAAGTAAATAAAGAGAATATTCTAATCGGATATCGATATCGCTGCGTATTCCATGAGCCTCGTATCGTAAAATATATTGTCGTTGCGTTCCACTCCATTTCTATCGGATTACTAGGCGTAGATCCAACCATACTAAAATAGCCTGTATTATGATAAGACGCCCACCAAACAGCGCACGGGTGATTAATATAATCGCCGCACGGATCTCCGCCCCAAGCTTGCCTCTCCATATCATTACGGCCAGACCCCCAGCCGTAAGCTGCATAAGACGTATCATTTCTTAGTAAGCAAACAATACCTGCTGCTGCTACAATAACAAAACAGCTAAGCCACCACTTCAAGCCACGCAGCAGCCCCTCGTGCATTATTGCTTATTCTCCGGAACTGATTGCTTGCTGCGCAGCAAATTTAACTGCTCAACATTAACTGGCACCTTCAGCCTGCCGCTAGCGTATATTCCTTTGTCTGACAGGTTTTTTATTTTGTTATATAACTCGTCCGTCTTCTGGCTATGACCGTTCGCATCTGCGGTCGTATGATAAAAATACAAAGCAACAACACACGTGGCGTCATCAGCATAGTGATTCTTTTTCTCTATTTCGCCAGCAATCTTCTTCAGATTATCAGGGGAAGATATACTACCATTAAACTTATCAATGATATCATTTCCGCACACATTATAGTAAACCAGCGCGCGCTGTTCTGGCGTTTTTACGCCGCCGTAAAGATATCCCAGTGCTGCCGCAGCGACAACAACTGCTATAATCGCCAGGCCGCCGCCTATGATAAATCCCGTCTTCCTCTTCATAAATAAAAGTATACCATTTATGCTTTGCTGCCGTCTAGAGCTGGCGGCGACTTTAACTCCGCAATCGGTAGCCGAAAGCCAAAAGTACTACCCTTGCCGAGCTCCGATTCGAAAATCATCGTACCGCCATGTCCTTCGACTACTTTCTTCGCCAAGAATAAGCCGATCCCCGTGCCGTCTGGCCGCTGCCGCCGAGCGTTGTCGCCGCGAAAGAACTTAGTGCCGAGCTTTTTCTTGGCAGATGGCGATACGCCCATTCCCTTATCGATTACCCGCAAAACTGCCTGGCCATCTTCAATTGACAATCGGACCTTTACCGTATTAGCGTCTGGTGAATAATAAATAGCGTTATCAATGAAATTCATAATAACTTGGCGAATCTTGGTGTCGTCTAGATACAGCAGCGGAAAACGCGCTGGCTGGCGATACGTGACCTTGACCTTATGCGTATTTGCTACCTGATCTACGTTCGCAACCTCTTCGGCAACCAGCTGCGACAAATTAACCGCTGTACGATTGATAATAAATTTACCAGTCTGCAAACGGCTCACGTTCAAAAAATCACTAACCAATCGCACCATCCGCTCGCTGCTGCGAAAAGCCTCTTCTAGCAGCTGCCGCTGCGGCGGTGTAATCTCGCCAGCGTCGCCCTCGAGAACCATACTCAAGTAGCCTTTTACGCTAGTCAGCGGCGTCCGCAGCTGGTGGCTAGCCATACTGACAAACTCATCTTTAGTGGCATCCAGGGCCTGCAATCTTTTGTTGGACTGGCGCAGCTGACTGGTCGCCTCATCGACTTCCTTCTCTAAATTTCCAGCTAAGCGGCGAATCTCCTCTAGGCGAAACATGTTCAAAAGCGCCACCGATAGATTACGCGCCAAAACATCAAACAGTTCAAATTCCTTACCGCGAATCTCGCAGCCATCACGCCGCTCGCCAATTACTAGGCAACCAATTTTCTGATCAGCAACGCACAGCGGTAAGATTACTGCAATACCATACCGAGCATAATCACCAATATCGCCAGAACCAAGCGTCTGCGAGTCCAACCATGCCGGCACATTACGCTTGCCAGCAATATACGGCTGGTGATATTGATCGCAAAAAGCCACGCCAGCAAAACGTACTTGCAGTACACTAACAAAAGTTTCTAAATAGCTATTTAGCAATGTATCAATGTCTTTGGCATCAACCATTTTGCGCGTCAGAACGTCCACAACTTGCTGCGAACGATACGATGGACGGCGAACTCTACCAAAAAACCGCTTCATTGCCTTTATAGTACACTTTTCTCGACGATAACGCTAGAGCTTACTCGAAAAGTAACCGGGATATGCTATTATAAAAACATGACAACTATCGCTATTATCGAGGACGATCAAGTAATCAACCAAATGTACCGGATGAAGTTCGAGGCGGCTGGATTTGATGTGGTCACTGCCAGCGACGGCGAGACTGGCGTTAAAGTGGTTCAGCATGCTAATCCTGACATCATTTTGCTTGATCTGCAAATGCCGAATATGAACGGCACCGAAGCGCTGCGAAAAATCCGCCAGCAGCCCGCTAATGCTAATACGCCAGTTATCATCCTAACCAACCTAGGCGAAGAAGAGGCACCTGCCGAGCTGCGTAACCTAGGTATTCATAGTTATATCGTCAAGGCTAATCTAACACCTAGCCAAGTTGTCATCCACGCCAAAGAAGCACTGAACGATAAGCGATAGAATTACTATAACTTACCAACTCGCCGCAAGCACGCCTCAATCAGATGATCAAATAATACTGCGTATGTCAACGGACCGACACCGCCCTTTTGCGGTGTAATCGTAATATCGCTGCGCTGGCGAACCGCATCGTCAACATCGCCGACCAACACGCCGCCTTCGCTCGCCGTACCAGCATCCACCACTACTGTTTCTGGCGCGATCATTTCGGAGGTGATCAAGTGCGGCACGCCGGTCGCCGTTACAATTACGTTACATTTTTGCAAACTGTCTGCGGTAGCTGGATTCGTCTTGTCGTAGACCTGCACGTTTAGACCGCGCTGCTGCCACATTTTTTCGAGCGGCGCTCCGACAAGCTTACCGCGGCCCACGATAGCAATTTGCTTATCCGATAGCTCGATATTATACCCAGCCAATAGCCAATCAATTGCCTGGGCGGTAGCGCTCGGATAGATACTACTAGACCCTAAACCATCAACATCTTTCTCTGGCGCGATTAATTGGCACAGCTTTTCGGTCTGCGACACGTCATCAATCGGCAATTGCAAAATTATTCCCTGCACTACTGGATCGTTGTTAGCTTGATCAATAGCCGCCATCATATCAGCTTGCGCGACTGCTTGTACGTCAACATCAATCAGAATATCTGCTGCGTAACGTGTTTTCATCCGAACATACGTTTGAATCGCTTGGCTAGCGTTTTTGCTCATTATAATAACTAGTTTTGGTACCACACCATATTCTTGGCGTAGATTTCGTACTTGACGCGCTTGGCGCTGCTTAATAAAACCTTGTAGTTCCTTGCCATTTAACTCTTTCATGATATACTGTCCTTTCTATCATCAATAAAAGCTGCCCATTGCCGGATCTTGCGCAAAATGGTTTTGAGCGGTAATTCGATTAACATATCCAACACCATCGACACAATATTAACCTGCGCGTATTTATCACTCATCCACCGGCCAGCGACTACAAACGGCAAATACAGCGTATCGCGTACAAAGGTAAAGCCGTTGCTAGCACTGCGCACAATCTCGAGATCGCGAATCAACCGGCTCAAGCGAAAGCCTAGGAAGCTCGCCGCCGAGAAAAATACAAAGAAAATAATAATATGCACTGGTGAAAAACCAATCAACGTCAGCAGCCAAGTCGCCAGCGCGAACACTGCCAGACTCATTACGCCGTACATAATCGAAAACATCGAGCTATACGTCCGTCCCGCTAATTGCCGCCGCATCAGTACAGTATTATCGCCGCCGTAGAGCATCTGATCGACTCGTTTAATCAGCGCTTCGGTATTTGCGTATCCCGGCACATTCAGCGTTAAGCGCAGCAACACCATGTATATCGGCGGGAAGAACAAATTGATCATCAGCACCAACCACTCAATTTGTCCGTGCGCCCATAGGTCATACGGTACTTCAATAGCGATGCCAATCAAAAACTTAGTAATTACCAAGAAGACCACGCTGCGCATAATAGCCCGGTTAATTCGCGCCATCATGCTAGAATATTCACGGTTCACTTGCCGCTCAAATTCGTCGAGAAATGCCTCGCGTTTTTGCAACAACGCCGGTAAGTCGTCTTGCGTCTCCATCATATGGCGAATAACGCGCAGCGGCGCCCCCTGCCGATCAACCACGCGGCGCAGCTCTTCGACCGACGTGCTGCGCAGCATCTTATCAATTTTACGATTAAATTCAACAAAAGCCTCAAGTGACTCAACGCTCGTTCCATAACGCACCAATAGCCCTGCGCGCACCGTGGCTACGTCGCTCTTCATCAGCGCCTGCTGAATAGCCACATAAAGCGCAGCTCCATATTCATCAGCCGAAGTCGATTGCAGCGCATCTCGCGGAATTGCTGTCTCGAAATATTCATACGCAAAATCAATAAACGCATGATCGCCTGCGCGATCAACCAATACATTCGCCGTCAATACCGACAGAGTTTCTAACAGCCACGCCGAAGAACGATCCAAATTGATTGAACGATCAGCAATCAGCTTTTCATACGCTTTATAGTGTGCTATTGCTAGTTTTGAAATCTCTTTGATTTGGCTGCGCGACACGCTATCGTTGGGCAAATATCCCGCAAAAGTCAATTCAACCACCAATTCTTCGCCGCTTTTGCGGACCAACGCCTCATCGCGAACAATAAACGATTGTTTGAAAAACCGCCGGATAGCATTTTGTAGCAGCAAGTGCTCCTCGGTATTTTCAGCGGCGTTGCGCAGCTGCTCGTAAGCCGCCGTCAACATGCCGCCAGCACCAACGACATTAATTTTATCAGCCTGACTAAGTATTTGCTGCCGCTCATCAGACTGCCGCTGTGCACATATAACACCTGCCCGCAAATGGGCACCAATTTGATTCAACTCTGGCATTATTCGTATATTATCGTCGATTTTCACAGAATTAGCAAGAGTAAGCGTCATCATTCAACTACCCAACAGACCGAAAACTCCTAGCGTTCATATTTACTTTTACCTCTATCTATGCTATAATGAAAAGATAAGGGCCAGTAGCTCAGCTGGTTAGAGCACCTGCCTCTTAAGCAGGGTGTCGAGGGT
>NZ_PQNZ01000004.1:0-24179 GCF_004138385.1 Candidatus Nanosynsacchari sp. TM7_ANC_38.39_G1_1
TAGGTGTATGCTATTATCGTGCGGGGTTATTGAAAACTCTGTTAAGTCGCCATCGGAGCGCGGGGTGCTAGTTTTAAATCCAAAACTCCTCATTGCATTCTTAAAAACAGTTTCACTTATATTTTCACAGCTTATTATAAACGCCTTTTATTTTGGTATAGTTATGCGGTTTACAGTTATTACGGTTCGTTGACTGAATCCTTTATTCTGAAATCTATTAGCCTCATAGGACCTTCTTCTTCCGGTGGTGTGAAGTCAAATACGAAAAACTTGCTTTCGCTAGCTTCGCTATCTTTTTGTATATTTCTATCTAATTCTTGACAAGCAGTTGAGTCAGACTCTGGGTCTAGGTTGTCTCTCATGACAAAGGAGGTCCCGATTCTTATTTTATGCGGTTGGGTTGGAAAAATGGTGAGATACAATACCTTTCCTTTTCCTTCTAAGTCACCTTCGCGTTCAACAGTTCTGGAGAACAATGGGTCTCCATTTAGCGATTCAGGATTGCCGCATTGGGTCAGAGCTACTAAAGTGTTATTTCCTCCTCTTTTAGCAAGCCATGCCATAGATTCTGGTATAGACCCCTGGGTAGGATCGACCGTCGTAAGTTCTAGAAATAGTTTCGTGACACGTTTTTGGAGATTTTCGCGGAAATTATTTAGTTCTTCGTTCTGAATGCGCTGCCCTAGCCCTAGCTCTGCACGATCCTCTTCGCTAACTAAGGATAGAGGGTTAAGAATGCCGTCTACCATACCCCTGAGTTTTTCAGCTATGCTGTCGGCAGCGGCTTTTTCGCTTCCGGCCTCGGCGACCGCGCTTTTCCAGTTTGGAAATTCAAATAATTTCTCTGCTCTTTCGCGCGAGATAAGCTGTTCAGGGTCTGGTAGAGGTTCTTGCTCTACCGGCTTGGCGGTTTCTACGGGTGTTGGCGTTGCTGCTTCAGGAGTTGGTCTCGGCACGGGTTTTGTGTCGGCTGTTGGGTCGGTTGGTCCTGCGGAGCCAGAGTTTTCAGCGGCGCAAGCTCCCGCGGCCAATAATCCTAGACCGATTCCTGCGGCCTTTAGTAGCTTACCGCGGCTAACCTCTTTATTGAGTAGACCCTCTAGTAGATTTGAACCTTTTACCATAAAACTTCAATCCCCTCCTTCGGGATTAGTGGCTTATGATGTCTATGCGACCCACCTCGCATTTGTAGTATTATTATACATCTTTATGGCGAAATAATCAAGCCGGCAGTGCTATTTTTCGCTAATCATCATCGTCGTCATCATCGCCGTCGTACAAATCGCCAGCAAATTTTTTGAGTACGTCGACGGCTTGGTCGGTCAAAGTTTGGCGGACGGTTGGCGTGCTGAGTACCTGAACGGCCATCTTGCGGGCATTTCGGCGCCGCTTGTTGAACCGCTTTATTAGGCTCTGGCGGGCGTCCGCTTCGCTGTTCGGCAAGCCCTTTTCACCGAGTTTCTTTTGCTCGGATCTGATGCTATCCTCAATAAGCTTGTCGAATTGCGCTCTGGTCATGGCATTCAGGTCGATTTCATTGAACATTATAGCTAGCGAGTTGGCGTTAGCATTAGCGATGGTGCTGGTTTTGATGCGGCCCTCGAGAATCTCGCGGAACGAGTGGTATTGCAAGCTTTCATCGCCGTTAAATTCGCCGTTAAGGATGGCTGGGAGACTCTTGTCGTTGAGAGCTGGCGCTGCCTGCATGAACTTAGTTTTGATGATGGCCTGCTCGACCGAGCGGCGGAAGTCGTAGTTGTAGCCGGTAGAGATTACGTTGCCGTGCTCATCAACTACTCTACCGGTTTGTTTAATAACACTCATCTTTTGGTCGTGCGAACCGACATTGAATATTTCGGCGATAGCCATATCGCGGACGTATTCGTCATGGGCGTCGAATGCATAGCTGCGGCCAGCGGCGTCGGTAACGCGTAATTGGGTAATTGGCTGGCCAGCGGCGTCGGTGCCTAACCTGCCGGTGGCCAAGGCCTCAATTTGCCCAGGGTCGAGCTTGAAGTGGTGCGCTAATTCGGTTTGCTGCGCAATCTTTTCACCGGCTTCTTTGCGCGATTTCGCGACGTATTCGGCTAGCACTGCCGATTGGCTGCCAATGCCAGCGGCGTATTCGCGGACTAGTTTGCCGTCGACTCGGACGGTGTTATCGAGCATCATAGTGTTGACTTCGCTGGCTAGTGCCTGTTCGGCGGCGCGTTTGGCACTGGCGGTTAGATTGGTCTCGATGTTAGCGCGTTTGATGTCGCGGGCGACGTGTAGCACATAATTTTGCGTTGGAATGTCGGCGCCGCGCAGGTTGACTACGTGTTCGCTTTGGTCTCCCTGGGCGATGATTTCGGCGTGCATCTTGCCGAGTTTTTCTTTGGCGCGGGCAGCGTCGAATTCGCTCTTCTTGACGCTTAATTCTAGCGCTTTATAGCCCGGGCTGGTTTGCACTAAGGTGTCCCAGCGGGCTTGCTGATCGTTGCTGATACGCTGTTTGTGCGCCTCGACGGTGCGGCGAGCGGTGTCGACTTCTTGGCCGGCGCGGGTTTCGCTGAATTCGTTTTGGACGCGGGTTTTGTCGATTTCGGCGAGTTGTTGGCGGTGCGTCAGATTTTGATGGCCGCGGTCGAAAGCGTTGTCAAGCTCGGATTTATGGATACTGGCCCGGCGTCGGCGTGCTTCAAGCGCCTGGCCGTGCGGCGTGGCGTAGAAGGTGTTGCCGATTTCTGATTTGCGGGCTTCGTTTTCGCCCTCGACTGTCTGGACAGAGCGTCGGCCGTAGCGGTCGTTATCCCATTCAGTGGCGTTGTTGCTGGCAGCGGCTTCGTAAGCGGCGGTTAAGCCTTTACGGCGCTGTGTCCGGCGATGTTGCCGCCGTACGGCCGAGTTGACAAAGTTAGCGCGGCTGCCGTGGGCTCTGTTGATGGCGCGGGCGGCTCTTTTTAGCTTCGGCGACCTTCTGAAGATACCTCTGTCGGTGTTGATTAGGCTCTTGCCAGCGCGATTTTTGGCAGCTTGGTAAGCAGCGCGTTCCTGCGCCCAGTTGCGGGTGCGATCAATGATACCGCGGTTCGGATTGTTGACGAATCCAGCGATTTTACCGAGCAAATTACCGCTGATATTGATAATAAGCGGCGTGACGGCAATCGGTGCGATCTGTGCGGCTAGTCCGACAATAATTCGGGTAATTGAGTCGCCAGCATTAGCGATGATAGCGTAGCCAGCTAGCTGTGATGCACCGAAAACAAACGATATAATCGGGAACATCAATAGCATAGTGGCAAATAGATCTTTCCATTTATCGAAGTACTTATTTGTTCTTGGTAATACGTAAGCAACGAAAGCTAGCGGCGCAACGATGATACACAGCGTGATTAGAGCTTGGCGCACGGCCAAAATAACCATTGCTACGATGGCCGCGACGATGGCGCCAACTAGCATCGTGGTCAGTAGTGTCAGCGACGGACCGATACCGCCGTTGGCAACAACTACCTTGCCAAGCACGCCGCCGCCAGCCAGAACTACTCCAGTGACGCCAGTCCACGACAACTCGTCGCCGAGACGACCGTAGCCGGACAAGCTATGTCTGACATCAGTGAAAAAATGCTGCAGTGACGAGCCGAGAACATTTGAAACATCGACCAGAGCTCCAGATATCCAATACGAAACGTTGACCAAAATAGCCCCAATGATTAAGCGCGGCAGCATTGATTTGATGCCATAGTTGCTCAGGCCTTGGTTGGTGATTTGCGCGTAAATAATCAGCAAAAACACCAGGACGAAACAGACATTAGAAACGTCGCGGACTTTTTGCCAGATTTCGTAAATCGGGTTGTTTTTGGTGGTATCGGTTTGCAGCGTGTGGACGATTAGGAAACTTTTGATGATGTCGAGTACGCCGTCCATCCGGTCAGCGATAAGCTGCGTAGCCGGGCAGACGAACCAGCCGACGTTAACTTTACAGTTGTCGCCGTCGTCATCGCTGTCTGCTTCTGGTGCGTTGGCGATAGATACTTTGGCTGATGAGGATTGCGTCGATGGATCGTATATACCGCTGCGCAAAAGATAGCTAACCGCCTGGCCTTCGGTGGCAGTTTTGGCATCGCCTTCGGTCAAGATGAGGTGGATACCTTCGTTGTCTTCGTATTTGTAGCCGTCGTAGCCAGTGATCGGCAGACTTTTGGTTTTTTCGCCGCTAGCAAACGACGTTTTGTCGATTCTGGTATAGGTGTGTTTCTGGTAAATAACGGTATCGTTTTTGGTGTTGCGTTCGGCATCGGCAGCCGCCGCTGGCCGCGATAGTGCTAGAACACTAGCAAATAATGCTATCGTTACTGCCGAGAGCACTAAAAATCCTTGCCGCAAGGATATCCTACCCTGCAGGCATGTTCTTACCCAATCCCGCATACTCTCATTTATTGTAGCACTTTTAGCATCAAAAGTCAATTAATAACACCAGAGACAGGCGTATCTGTCAAAATATTTGCATATTTATGATAGTGGCGCTATACTCAATGGTACGAGCATAAATAAATTGTACAATTATAATGAAACAGAAACTAACAATCCCAATAACCCGTATCGTTACTGTAGTTAGTGCGGCTAGTCTGCTGTTGTGGTTTTCTGCGCCGGTTTATGCGCTAGACTGTGCAGTGCTGCCAGATGAAATTTGTTCCAAGGCTGAGGATAGCGAGGCTATATTTGCTTTACTTAATTTTTTCTTGACGATACTGGTTGTTTTGGTCGGAATTGTGGCGATTGGTATGTTTATTTGGGCGGGTATCCTTTATGCTAGCGGCGATGCTAATAGTAACCGCGTTGCCCAAGCTAAAACGATTATGACTAATACGACCATTGGCATTATAGCGTTTGGTCTAATGTATCTAGCGCTGAACTGGCTAATTCCAGGGGGGATTTTCAACTGATGAAGCGTGTATTTTTGGCTTTGGCATTGGTATTGACGAGCGGGGTTGTTCTTTCGACTGCTATTTCGCCAGCCGCTTACGCCGAGGCTGATGCCTCGTGCGATGCTTATGTTGTTGCTATGCCTGCCTGGTATAACGGTATGATGACGAGAAGTTCTAGCGGCGACTGCGAGTTTGAAGGTTTGAAGTCAACTAGCGAGCCTGACAAGATTGATTTTAGCCGCACTGGGTTTAAAATAGGCGCTAATGTTGTACGCTGTCTCTTGATAGCGTCTATGTATGTAGCTATATTTTTCGTGATCAAAGGCGGCGTTGCCTATATATATAGTACTGGCTCGCCAGAAGGCGTCGCTGGCGCCAAAAAAACGGTGCAAAACGCGTTGATAGGCTTCGTAATAGCGATGCTTGCTGTACAAATTGTTAATGTTATAGGAGATATCATATGATTTGGCAAACGATTGTCCTCGCCGCACGCAAAATTGATACGGATAGCATCTTATATTTCCCAACCAAGACGGATAATGACGCTTTGCCAAGTATGATAAGGCTGGCCTACTTCTGGGCGACAGTTATTGCAGTTATTGTGCTGGTGATCGCCGGGTTTATTTATGCTACGTCACAAGGTGAACCTGGTAAGGTGGCTCAGGCTAAAAATGCTATGTTGTATACCGTTGTCGGCTTGATAGTTGTCTATATGTCAGCGGCAATAATAATGTTTGTTAACGGAGCTTTTCTATAATTATGCGTAGAATAGCCGTGTTAGCAATTGTAATTGCTGGAATCGTGTCGATGTTAGTTATGCCAACGGTGGCTCGAGCAGCTCAATTGCATGGCGCCTGTGATAAAGGCCTCTATGGTGGCGAGGACTGCGACCTCGTTAAACATAACGAGATAGACAATTCGCACTCGACTATTTCTACGCCTATTAGCTGGGCATTTTGGCTGCTGGCAGCAATAGCGGTGATTATGATTATTGTTGGCGGCATTAAGTATGTTACTTCGCAGGGCAACCAACAACAATTGCAATCAGCTAAAAGTACTATTTTGTATGCCGTTGTCGGACTATTGGTGGCTATAGCCGCTAGGGCGATTGTGCAGCTGGTTGTTGATAGTTTGTATGGTTAGAAAGGAGCAATTATGAAAAAGAACATACTAATAGCAGCGTCGATTGTAGCATTGGGTGCGGTAATGATAGCTTTGACCGGAGTGCCAGTAGAGGCCGCATCTTGCGGTAGTGCCAAACAATGTATAGACCAGGGATTGACAGCATCGGGAGCTAGCGGTACCCCTGGAGATCTCAGTACTATATTGACGACGGTTACAAATATTCTCTTGTTTCTGATGGGTGCCGTATCGGTGATTATGATCATTATTGGCGGTTTTCGCTATGTTACCTCGCAGGGCGACCAGACTCAAATGCAATCGGCTAAAAATACTATTTTGTACGCTGTTATCGGTGTGGTAGTGTCGATAGCTGCTTATGCGATTGTTAGTTTTGTTGTTGCTCAGTTTGTCTGATTCGGTTTCACTACCCGTTACTACCTCGTAATGAAGTGTAAAAGCAATCCCAATTATTTACCAAATGTTGTATAATAATCTGTATAAGATCAATAAATCATACAGAAAGGATCGATCGTATGAGAATTAAATTAAATAAAGACAGTATTTTCGGCTTGCTGGTAGTGCCTGCGCTGGTATTGTCGGTAGCTGGCGTGATGCTTCAGCCGGCGCCAGCGTTTGCTGCTCCGACGAAATCCTCAGGAAGAGTTGAAGAGAAATCGTTAAATATATCAGGCGGGGCTGGGGCTGCCAAAGGTGATGACCAATCAGCCTGTCTGTTTGGCAATGAAAACGGTTGTGATCAGGGTCAGACGCCTATTTTCCGTATTGTCACTAACGTTTTGCTATTTATCATCGGTGCCGTGTCGGTAATCATGTTGATCATTGGCGGTTTTCGCTACGTCACCTCGCAGGGCGACCAGACCCAGGTGCAGTCGGCCAAGAATACCATCTTGTATTCAATAGTTGGTATTGTAGTGGCAATTCTAGCTTACGCGGCAGTCAACTTCGTGATCTCTAGCTTCGTCAAGTCAGAATAGTACCTGTTGCTTTCAAAGCATAATAACCGCGCTTAAATTGGCGCGGTTATTTTATATGTTTCGCTTTCTCCCGCCGGTACGCTAGTTTTTGGTTTATGCAACAAAAAACCCGCTTGCGCTTGCTTGCGGGTTATTTTATCTAATTTTCCCTGCTCTATTGGATAGCGATCTTCTTGGCTTGTTCTTGCTTGACCTTGGTGAAGCTAATCGTCAGGACGCCATCCTTGAGCACTGCCGAAACTTCGTCTTCTTTGACAGCTACTGGTAGTGCTAGCGTGCGGCTAAATTCGCCCCAATAACATTCCTGGATATGCCAACGCGAAACGGCGGTGTCGTCGCCGCTCGATAGTGTGCCGCTGATGGTCAAGATACCGTCAGAGATACTAACATCGAGGTCTTCCTTGTTGACGCCAGCGGTACGAGCCTTAATCACTAGCAATTCGTCAGTCTCGTAGACGTCAACGGCTAGCTGGCCCGGAAAGTCTTCTTCCTGCTCTTGCCAGGCGCTATCATCAGCCTGCTGCTGAGGTGCCGCTGCGGCTGGCGAGTTATTGTCGTTCGTTAAACTGTCATCGTTGAGAAATGCTGCAGCCAGCTCGTCTCCGATCAACAGATCGTCATCTTGTTTACGTGCCATTGATGTCCTCCACTATTCTCGTTGGCTGATTGAAATTTATACTATCATTATAGACTATGCATAGCGTATAATCAACTGTATAAACCATAAGAGTGTAAAAAACACAATGATGATTTCCCTGTTCGATATACTAGCGCCCCACTACTGTTGTTCTTGCGGTGAAATTGGCAGGATTATTTGTGATAATTGTAAAAATAACATCATCTCGCGAGCTTCGCGGCGGTGCTTGCTGTGCGCGAAAACTATTCGTAATTCCAGCGGTTTATGCCAGCGCTGCCAGCCGAGAGCGCCTTTTAAAAATGCTTGGTATGTTGGCGAACGAAGCGGCGCTTTGAAGCTGTTGATTGGTGCTTATAAATTCGAACGAGTTGGCGGTGCTTATCGCGAGATTGTTGATTTGCTAGATACGCGCGTATCAGAATTACCTGTCGAGACAATTGTGGTGCCAGTGCCGACGATTGCGTCGCACGTTCGCCAGCGCGGTTTCGATCACGCAGCGAGGTTAGCCAAGGAGTTTGCTAGGCGCCGAAAGCTCCCTTATCGTACGATACTGCATCGACGAACCTCATCAGTCCAGCATACTGCCGATAAGAGCGAGCGCTGGCAGCAAGCGAAGCAGGCTTTTGTTTGCGACAGCTCAGAGGCTGCTAGCTGTTTATTGATCGATGATATTTACACTACTGGAGCGACATTGCATTATGCTGCCAAAGCTCTGCTGGCTAGCGGATTCGAAAAGGTGTCGGTGGCGATAGTAGCGCGGCAGCCTACCCAGGGTAGCTAATCTCTGATATAATGGGTTCGCTGGAGAGGTGACCGAGTGGTTGATGGTACTGGTCTTGAAAACCAGCGTGGGGCAACTCACCGCGGGTTCGAATCCCGCCCTCTCCGCCAAGAAAATGCCTTATTTACTTTTATAAAAATGAAATTATTTTAGCGGCTGGAGGCGCCATAGCCGCCAGTAGTAGTACCGCTGCCGCCAATACCGCTACCTGATGGGCTAGGTATAAAATTGCCGATGACGAAATTAACGGCCGCGTAGGCCAGAATTGCCACGATTATACCGACTAGCGCATAAAGGATGGTGTTTTTGGCTGATTGAACTTTCGAGGCGTCGCCGCCAGATACGATATATTTTAGCCCGCCGATGATGAGCATGATTACAGCAACGGCGCCAACGATGAATAGTAAGACACTACTCACTCGTGAAAATACGCCAGACTCGCCGAATAAGGTGGTTGGCTGGTCGGCACCGCGCGCCGAACTAGCGCCGTCTGCAATTGAGCCGATAGCTGCTACCGGCAGCGGCGACAGCGCAGCAATAGCGATGGTGATTGAAGCTAGGATTCTAATGATAATATTAGTGCTTTTCATAATGATTTTTGAAGTCCTTCTAATTATTAGTATACATGGTTATCATCAAAAATCTATGCAGCAATGGTAAAATATGCTAAACTGGTAGCGATTGGAGCTTTACTATTGGTGATAGCTTCGTTCGGAGGAGTACCCAAGTGGCTGAAGGGGACGGTTTGCTAAATCGTTAGTACGGGGAGACCTGTAGCGGGAGTTCGAATCTCCCCTCCTCCGCCAAGAAAAGTAGAGGCCGTTTGTTGTCCTCTATTTTTTTGTGGTAATCACTGCAGCCATGATATAATGCGGTTATGCAAGACGACTCATCGCAAGATTGGCAAAAACCAGCAGAGACAGCTTCTGGGGCGCCTTTTCAAGCGGCTGTTTCAGAAGCAGAGTTAAATACGAGTGCAGAATCGACCCAGCCGGCTTCAGTTGATGCCGAGGCGGCAGATTCAACTGCTCCAACTGGTCTTAATTCAGTAGAGAGCGATACTTCAGCATTTGGCGATGATGCAACGCCAGCGGTCGAGCCTGACGATAGCGAAATTCTTGTGCGCTGGCAAGGTCCAGAACATCTCTATAGCGAGCGTTCAATGATGTGGTATGCAGCTTTGGCGCTAGCGACGCTCATAATGATGGCGATTGCTTATTTTGCGTTTAATTCGCTGACATTCACTATTTTGTTGCCAGTGATGGCGGTGGCGCTGGGTGTGTACGCGCATCGGCCGCCAGAGATTATTGATTATACCTTGACCCGCAAGGGTCTGTATGTTCGCGACCGGCTAATGCTGTATGATCAGTTTAAATCGTTTGATGTTGTCACTATCAATAATGTTCATCATATTGCGCTAATTCCGCGCAAGCGCTTCCAACTAGGGCAGAATATTTACTTCCCTGAGGAATCAGGCGAGAAAATTGTCGACATGCTAGCGGCGCGCCTGCCGATGAAAGAAGTCAAGCCAGATTTTATCGATAGGATACTAGCCAAGCTTCACTTGTGAAAAGTGTTTGAGTATGCTATTATCAGCTAGTTAGCACCCGTAGCTCAGCTGGATAGAGCGTTGGTTTGCGGTACCAGAGGTCGTGCGTTCGAATCGCGCCGGGTGTACCATGTGTTTTTATACGAGCCTGGATCGGATGGTTCGTGTCTGATGATTGAGAGTGTCTACCCTGCTGGGCGGACGCTTTTCGTTTGGCGGACAGTTGCTATGCTGCTGATGTTTGTGATTAAATAGAAGTATGACTAATGAGGAATTATCCAATCAGATACAAAAACTAAGTGATATCGTTGCCAATTTGGCGAAAACGATGAACGAACGGTTTGAGCAAATTGACAGACGCTTTGCTCAGATTGATAAGCGCTTTGAGCAGATAGACAAGCGCTTTGAGCAAATTGATGAACAGCTCGCCGATATTCGCAACGACCATAAAACGTTGGTTGATATCGTGAAAGATATGGATTTGCGAATGGATAAGGGCTTCAATGAGCTAAAAGCTGAAGACGGCAAAATTCATGCCGAGATTGCTAGTCTGCGACTTGAACTTTACCACGAATCTGGCAGCCGCGAGCTGGTGGACGATACTTTGTATGGTTCGTTAGACAAGCGCTTGCGCCGACTAGAGGCAAAGTTTCCTGATTTGGCGTCGAGCCAAGCGGTGTGATATTTGGCGGAGAGACAGGGATTCGAACCCTGGGTACGATTGCTCGCACACACGCGTTCCAGGCGTGCACCTTCAACCACTCGGTCACCTCTCCTTCGCTTACAATTCTACCAGAAAACGCCAGAAATATGAATTGCGCTTCACTCTGTGCCTGACTAATTAAAAATGTAGTATTTTACACAATCTTCATCGGTTGATTTATTAAACGTCACTTGTCTATAATAGATTAATATGACAGCGCGAAAGACAGCAAGGCCGATAATTCAACTTAAAAAACTTACAAAAATATACGGTATAGGCGACGCGGCGCACGATGCGCTTGATGAGATTGATCTTACCATCCGCGAGGGCGAATTTATCGCTGTGATGGGGCCGTCCGGCTGCGGCAAGACGACTTTGCTTAATATCATTGGTTTTTTGGATCGGCCTGACCAGGGCGAATATCTGTTCGAAGAACATTCGACCGCTCGCCTATCAGAGCGTCAGTACGCCAAAATTCGCTCTAACAAGATTGGTATCGTTTTCCAGAGTTTTAATTTGATTAATCGCTTGACGGTGCTGGAAAACGTTGCTTTGCCGCTGATTTACAAAGGTGTACCGCGCGTCAAGCGTCTGGAAATGGCTAGTAGCATTCTAAAGTCGTTCCATTTGCAGGAGCGCGAATATTACATGCCGTGGCAGCTATCGGGCGGTCAGATGCAGCGCGTGGCGATTGCGCGGGCTTTAGTGAATAAACCGAGCATCATTCTAGCCGACGAGCCGACCGGCAACCTTGATAGCCGCTCTAGCCACGTTATTATGGAGGAACTGGCTAACTTGCACAAAAAAGGCAACACTATCGTCATGGTGACTCACAACCCGAATCTGACTAGCTATGCTAGCCGCGTGATTAACATGCTTGACGGCAAGGTTGCTAGCGATCGCCGCGTGACGGTTGAAGCGCATACCGAATCAAAGGAGGTGGCAATCCCACTGCATAAATCAGACGCTTCTAAAGACAAGAATGATGCGGACGCCAAGGATGCTAAGGATAAGGACACTAAAAAAGCCAAAGAAGCTATCAAAGATAAGCCTAAAAAGACAGCCAAAAAGAGCGAGGACGACGAAAAATGAGGTTAATGACAGTTGAACACATCACCGATGCTTATCAAACATTGCGGCGCAGCCGCGCGCGTACGGTACTGACCGCGCTGGGTATTGCTATCGGCGTGGCTAGCGTGACGTGTATTTTGGCGATTAGCGACGGTGCTCGCGGAATGATTTCTAACCAAGTTAATACCTATGACGGCAAGCTAATGATCGTCCGTCCAGGCGCGCAGACGCGCGATTTGAATGCCTATCTCAACCCAGCTGGGCAGCAGTTATTCGGTACTAGCTCGTTGACCGAGGCTGATATCGAGGCTGCTAAGTCAATTGACGGTATTGACGCAGTGGTGCCGCTAATGATTTTGAATGCTACCGCTAAAACCTCTCGAGCTGAGGTGGCTAATAATGTTGTACTTTCTACTACTCCTGCGTTTATCAAGACGGCAGATATCAAAATGAACGCCGGCCAGTTCCTCGGTGAAGAAACTGACGATTCAGCGGTGGTGATCGGCAGCGAACTATCAACTAAACTATTCAATACCGATCGTTCGGTTGGCCAGATGTTCACGATGTACGGCCAGCAGTTTACGGTTATCGGCGTTGTTAAGACTGGCGCTAACCCAGTTAACTATAATACCGTTGATTATGGTAATGCGATTTTTGTCTCTTATAATCAAGGCAAATTGCTGCACAAAGGCAGTACGCAGATTCAACAAATTAACGTTCTGGCAAAGGACAAGAATAACATCTCTTCCATTAAAGACCAGCTGAAGGAGAAAATTCTCAAACAACACCTAGGAGAAGCAAACTTTACTATCCTAAATGGTGCTGATATTGGCCGGCCGACTGGCGAATTGTTTAGTGCCTTAACAGCGGTGATGGCGGCCATTGCAGCGATTTCGCTGGTAGTGGGCGGCGTCGGTATCATGAATATCATGCTGGTTGGCGTGGCTGAGCGCACCCGCGAAATCGGCATCCGTAAAGCAGTTGGTGCTAGCCAGCGGACAATTATCGGGCAATTTTTAGTCGAGTCGCTGATGATTAGCCTGCTGGGCGGCACTTGCGGTTATCTGGTTGGTTGTTTGTTAGCTGTGATTATTAGTTCGCAAATGAGCTTTGGGCCGACAATGACCTGGTCGACGGCGATTGCGGCGTTGTTGATGGCGGTTGGATCTGGCGTAATCTTCGGTACTTACCCTGCCCTGAAAGCGGCGCGCAAGAATACTATTGAATCGCTGCGGCAATACCACTAGAGCCCTAATTTCTACCGATAGACGATAAATAAAATAGACAGCGCTTATTCTGTCTATTTTATTTTTACTTATCTCCACGCGCGTTTATTTTTCGAGGGCTTTTTTGAACTTTTCAATTAAGTTAACCTGGGTCGGGTCGACATTATTGAGAATTGCCACGTAAATACTGGCAAAATCTGCTAAAATACAACCCCACAGCATCTGCTGTAGCGGTGTTTTGCCTGCGAGCGGTACCACGTTTGATTTTGGGCGTTTGCCAGATAGCATCTGATCGCTGAGCGAGAAGCGTTTGAGGATGCGCGGGTGTTCGAGATCGCTTAGCAAATCAAATACCGCGAAAGGCTTCTCGACCGGGTGGCTAGTCCAGCCAATAAATTCGTTGTGGCTGAATTCTGGCAAATAGTTGCAGAATGCAACGTTTTTAGCATTTTCGTTCCAACTAATTTTCCACTTATAAGCTAGCGGCGCCATCAAACTACCGCCGTAGAAAACCGGCGTTTTGCCGACAGCGATTAAGGCCAGCTGCTTGGCGTAGTTTTGCTTGGTCGGTACATCTTTGGTCCAGAGCGCGCTTTCTTTCTCTAGCCAAGTGCTAATAGCTGCTAGTTCGTCAATGTAGGTGCGGTCAATCAACTTGAAGGCATTAAGCACTTCAAATAGCGCTCGCAGCGAATAAATAACGGCCATGCGCGGCTGGCAATCTTTGGGAATGAGTGCTGATAGGATATGTTCTCGTTGAGCAATCTCGTTAAGTTCTCCGCCAGTAGCAATGATAGCAATTTGGCAGCCGTGTTCAATCGCCTGCTTGAGGCATGATAGAGTTTCCTCGGTGTTACCAGAGTGGCTGCTAGCGATAACTAAGGTATTGTGATCGGCGTAATGCGGCAAACCGTAGTCCTTGACGACGTTGAACGGAATTGATAGCGTGTCGTTGAGCAGCGACTTAGCGAGGTCGGCCGCTAGCGCCGAGCCGCCCATGCCAGCGACGATGATGTTGCGCAGTTCGCGGCCGTCGTGCTCGGCATCGCGCAGTTGGCAGTCAAAATTTGCCTGTTGATAGAGTTTAGCTGCAACTTCGAGAGCACCTCCGTTGTCTCTTTGCTTCAAAATATTAGAGTCATCTAGCATGTAAAATCACCTTTCTCTTGCGATATTTCCTATAACTATGATACAGTATATACTAAATAAAGCATAAAAGTAATGAAGAGGGTGGGCACATGGATATAAAACCGCAAACAACGCAGCCAATTAGCGACGATCAGGATCTCGCTAAGGTTTTGGCTGGCGTAAGTAACGGCGCGAGCGCAACGAGCGCACAACCAGCAGCACAATTGCCGCCGCTGCCTGATTTGCCGCCAGAGCCAGCGCCGGAGCCGGAACCAGTTGCACAGCTAAAACCGGCTAAAACATCAGCTACAGTTACGCCAGTTGCTGACAACGATCTTGATAATGTCAAGAACGAAGCCATCAAAGAGCTTCGACCGCTGGTAGATAAGCTCAACATCTCTGCTGAAGAAAAATTTGACACTTATCTGCTATTGATTCGCTCGACGGACGACAAAACCTTGATTGCGCCAGCGCATGAGGCCGCCAAAAATATTGCTGATGAATCTCGCCGCGCTCAGGCTTTGCTTGATGTCATTAAAGAGATTGATTTCTTATCAAACCCGCAGCCGTAATAGATTTTCTCTGTTAATCACGCGATAACACCTCCGTAAGCCCTCCTCGGAGGTGTTATACTATAGTTATGACTATTCGTTTTGCAACTGATGATGAAATCAACCGCTGGGATAATCTAGTGGTTCGTAATAGCGATCGCGGCAATATGCTGCAAGGGTCGGTCTTTTTAAATTTGAAACGGCTGGCTAACTGGCGGCCACGTTTTATTATCTGCGGCGAGTTAGCGATTGGTGTTATCGAAAAGCATATTCCCCTGTTCGGCAAAGTGTGGTATATCCCGAAAGGTCCGGGCGTAGCAACCGCTAGCGAGTTAGCCTTGGTAGTGCCAGTGCTGCGCGATTTTGCTCGCCAGCAGGGCGTTTTTACTATCAAAATTGAGCCGGAATTATTGCGTGGTACTGACGTTTCAATGATTGAACTGTTGCCTACTCAACCGATTCAGTACAATGCTTCGACTGTGGTGGTTGATTTACATAGCGATATTGATACGATTCTCAAGAATCTGCCGCAAAAGGGCCGCCACGCTATTCGCCGCGCTGATCGCGACGGTGTTATCATCAAGCGGGTGCCGGTCAATGATGAAACTTGCCAGGCGATGTATGATTTGTTCAAAGAAACGGCCGATGGCGCTGGCTTTACGATTCGTTCGCCGCAATACTACCGTGAATTCTACCAGCGATATGCTGATGCCGGTCAAGGTCAGCTATTTTTTGCCTATTGTCAAGATCAGCTGGTGGCTGGTGCTTTTGCGGTGATTCTGGGTACTAAAAGTACTTACAAAGATGGCGCTTCGGTTCGCAAGCGTACGGCCTACGGTGCTAGTCACCGCCTGCAATGGGAAGTAATCAAATGGGCTAAAGAGCATGGCTCGCTCGAACACGACCTCTGCGGTACGCCAGCTTCCGATGAAATGAGTAACCCGAATCATCCGCGCTATGGCTTGGGGCGCTTCAAAACTAGCTTCAATAAGCATATCACTGACTATATTGGCGCTTTCGAGATTCCAGTTTCGCCTATTAAGTCGCGGCTTTGGAGCAAATATATCGAACGATTAGTGCGCCGATTATACTTCGCCCGGCATCATGAATCATACTATTAGGCCACTTAGAAGCATTCTCAGCCCTAATCGTCGCTACTTAGCTTTAATATTCAAAATTGCTTGCCGCACTGTTTCGATTTCGTTCCAAGGGTGAGCTCCGTCGGCGCGTTCAATAGTTTTTTCGTGTCCTTTACCTAGGAATATAACAGTATCTTTTGAGCTGGATACTCGCGAGACGGCGAAATTAATGGCCGCAGTGCGGTCTGGCACTAGGAAGAGATTTTCCTCGCGTTTTTTGCCAGCTTTTTCAGCGCCCGAGGCGATTTGCGATAGTATGGCATTGCCATCGATATCACGATCGTCTTCCTCGGTTAAGACAATCTCATCGGCGTATTTGCCAGCGATTTCGCCCTGGATGGCGCGTTTAGCTTCGTCGCGGCGGCCAGCCGAGCCGAACAATACCACTAGCTTGCCCTTCGTTGTGTTTCTAACATCATTTAGCAACCGTTCAAACGAGTCTGGCGTGTGCGCAAAATCGACAATCGCCGAGAACGGCTGTTCAGCGTCGACCACTGTCATGCGGCCTTCTACGCCCGCTAAAGCGGCAATTCCGCGCTCAATTTGGGTTTTAGTTAAGCCAACCTCGCGGCCAACAGCCGCCGCCGCTAGGCTGTTATAAACATTGAACTCGCCTGGGATATTGACATGAATATGGTAAGAATCGCCATCAATTAACGCTGTGTAATCACTGCCGTGGGCGCTCAAATTGATATCTTGCGCCCGCCAATCGCCAGATTTGAGGCCGTAGCTGACCGATTGTTTGACGGCCTGGCGAAAAGTTTCAGCAGACGGATCGTCGGCGTTAATGATACCGACGCGGCTGGCTAGTTTAAATAGTTTGGTCTTAGCAGCTAAATAGCGCTCAAAAGTTCTGTGATAGTCGAGGTGTTCGTGCGTAACGTTAGTCATGACGGCGATCTCGATTGGTACGCCAAAGGTACGGTGCTGGGCTAGCGCGTGGCTAGTCACTTCCAAAACTACCCATTCGACATTTTGTTTCTTGAATTCCGCTAATCGTTTTTGTAGCAGCGGCGCTGAAACTGTTGTCATATGAGCAACTTGCGGCGTAATATCATTGCCGACACCGTAAGCGACAGTAGTCATCAACCCTGCTTTGAGGCCAGCCTCAGTCAGCATTTTGTGGATCATGAAGCAGGTCGAGGTTTTGCCGTTGGTGCCAGTCACGCCGATGACGCGCATATTGTGCGCTGGATAACCAGCTTTGGTAGCAGCGGCAGTAGCTGTCAATAGATGATAAGTTGGCTCAATTGATTGGTATAAACTAGCGGGAATGGCCTTTTTCAAAGTTTTCTTGAGTGAATTCATACCGATATTATAGCATCGACCTCTTGGCGGTGGTACAATTAAGTAGATGAAGGTTTTGGGAATTGAGTCAAGCTGCGATGAAACCGCGGCAGCCGTAGTTGAGGACGGTTTTCGGATGTTGTCAAATGTGGTGCAGTCGCAAATTGATATTCACGCGCATTTTGGCGGCGTGGTGCCCGAAATCGCAGCGCGCAGCCATATCGAGGCTATCGGCCCAGTCGTCGACGAAGCTCTCGCTCAAGCGAACTGCACTTGGGACGACATTGATGCTATCGCCGTGACCTACGCGCCAGGTTTAATTGGTTCGCTGCTGGTTGGTTCGCTAGCAGCGCGAACGTTAGCGATTTTACATCGCAAACTGCTTTACCCGGTGCATCACGTCGAGGGACATGTCTACGCCAATTTTATTACCGAGCAAGCACCCGGGCCTGTTCAGCTTGCCTTGCCAAAATTCCAGCCGCGCTTTCCTCTTTTGGCCTTGATTGTTTCTGGTGGACACACGCAGTTGGTGCTCTTTCGCGACCACGGTGATTATCAACTGCTGGGGCAAACCCAAGACGACGCTGTCGGCGAAGCTTTTGACAAGGTGGCCAAAATTCTCGGCTTGCCCTACCCTGGCGGCCCGTCGATTGCGCGCGCGGCTGAGTCGGGTAATCCTGATAGATACCATTTACCCAAAGCTAAGCTCGATAATCCGTATAATTTTTCGTTCTCAGGCCTCAAGACAGCTGTTTTAAGGGCCGTGCAGCGCGAAGTAGGCAAAGACTTCACTTTTCCATCGCATGAGCTCCCAGGGCTTGTCACGAGCTTGCAGCAGCACGATTTTGCAGCTAGCTTCCAGAAAGTAGCCGTCGAAACGCTAGTTGAGCGTACCTTGCGGGCCTTTCAGGACTTTCGACCGCAATCGGTGGTAATTGCTGGCGGCGTAGCTGCTAATCAAGAACTGCGCCGCCAACTGCGCCAGAAACTACCGATTAACATTGAGTACGCGCCGATTCAGCTGTGTACTGATAATGCGGCAATGATTGCGGCGCTAGGTTATCAGCAAGCTCGACTGAGTACTCCAGCCGATCCGTATACTCTCGAGGTAGTCCCTAGCCTGTCAATGTCCAAAACCGCCTGGAATAAGACCGGAGCGTTGTAAATGCCACAACTATTTACCTCTGTTGATAATGATGGATTGATCGATATTTTGAATGGCGGCGGTATTGGCGTACTGCCTACTGACACAGTTTATGGTCTTGTAGCACGGGCCGCTGATCCAGCAGCGATCCAAAAAATGTACGACACCAAGAAGCGCACTAGCCAACCAGGAACGCTAATCGCTAGTTCAATTAATGATTTGGCGAAATTAGGACTAGACTCTAGCCAATTATCGTTAGCAGCCAAGTTTTGGCCTGGTCAAATTAGCGTTGTTATTAATGCCGATAATGTCGCTACTTATCTCAAGCAAACGCGAGATAACTTAGCCGTGCGTATTCCCGATGACCCTTCGCTGTCGCGGCTTTTAGCGCAAACTGGACCATTGATGACTACTAGCGCTAATGTGCCAGGCCGGCCAATTTCGTCGACAATTACTGAAGCTAAAGCCTATTTTGGCGACAAGGTCGATTTTTATGTCGATAGCGGCACTATAACTAATAATCAGCCGTCAACTATTATCGGCCTCGATGAGCATGCAAATATCATTATATTTCGCCACGGGGCTGTTGATATAGATCGGTTATTTACCAAGTAATTTTTTGGTGCTGCGGATAGCTCTTTTAGCTAGCGGTAATCCATGCCGCCAAACTGGGTAGAATGGACTCATCGGATAATCATAAGTACCAGCTAATTTATTCTCATGGCTAGCGAAGCCGTGCTTGAAGTTGCTAACACCGTCGTTGAGCAGGCCGTTCATGTCGTAACGCTTAATTCCCTGCCGCTTACATTCTGCGATAGCGTGCCATTTCAGCGCGTAGTTAGCGCGCAAGGCTTGGCCGCGATCATTCATACCGCCGTATAGCTCAAATGAGGTTTCGCGGCTCGTCGCCAGCCAAAGAAATGATATCGGGCGATTGTCTTCGTAAGCAGCAAAAATCTGCGAGTTCTCCCCTAGTTTGTCATGAATATCGTAATAGTACTGGTCGTCGTGCAGAGCGAATTTAGCGCGTTTAGCAGTTTGGCGGTAGATTTCGAGGCAAGCAGCGATGTCTTGGTGCGTTTTTACCGGTTTGATATCAAGTCCAGCTCGGCCGGATTTACGAATATACTGGCGGGTTTTTTTGGTCATCGCGGCCAATAGTTCGTCGGTTGTATGAGTCAAATCCAAAATCAAAGTACGCGATAGCAGAATATTGTTTGGCGATTGGCGCCAACCTTTGGCGCGTAGCGGATGTTCAGTATCTGGCTCAATAGTTAGCACAGCGCATGGCAGCTTATGCTTAACGTAATTAACAATTGCCGCCAAAACATCGTCTTCCCTGCCTTGTTTGTAAACTGGCCCGCGCGGAATGTAGCATAATTGATTAAGCGGTTTAGGCAGGTTTCTCAGTAATATTTGCGCAGCGCCAATTGTTTCGTTGCCGTCAACTATAGTAATTCGCTGAACATGCCAATTGTGAGCCGCTTTTACTTCTCCCCATCCCCAAAGCTGCAGCGGGTGCCCGCCAAACTTAGCAACAGTCTTGTCCCAGGCAGCTTTTTCGTCGCATAGTATTGTATCAATCATATGTTTAGTATACATCGTTTGTGCTATAATAGGATAGAACACAAACACGTGGAATAAAAAACAGCAAGAGGTGAGGAATAGCAAACTGTGGAATTGCTATGCTTGGTTATTTTGCTAATTTTCACGTGAAATGAATCGAGAATGAAATGAGCTTAGCTAAAACTTATACTCCGAACGAATATGAACCGTCAATTTACGCCTTGTGGGAGGAATCTGGCGTATTTAAACCGAAAGGGCAGGGCCAGCCGTACGCGATTGTGATGCCGCCGCCAAATGCTAACGGCAATTTGCATGTCGGGCACGCTTTAGGGTCGGCAATTCAAGATATTTTAGTACGTTATCACCGTATGCAAGGCTATGATGCTGTATATATACCGGGGGCTGACCATGCTGGCTTTGAAACTTGGGTAGTTTACGAGCGCGAGCTAGAAAAGCACGGCCAGACGCGCTTTGACTTCAACCGCGAAGAATTATACGCGCAGGTATGGGATTTCGTAGCTAAACGCCGCGGCGATATGGAATTACAACTGCGGGCGATTGGCGTGGGCGCTGATTGGGACGATTTGGTATTCACGCTCGACGATAAAGTTATCAAAACTGTCTACGATACTTTTGAAAAGATGTGGCAGGACGGCTATATTTATAGGGGCGAACGCATTGTCAATTACTGTACGCAGCACCAGACGAGTTTTTCGGACTACGAGGTTGTTCACAAAAATGAAAAAGGGAAGTTGTGGGAAATCGCTTATCCGCTAATCGATAAAGTCGGCGAAATTGTTATCGCTACGACGCGTCCCGAGACGATGTTTGGCGACGTAGCCGTAGCGGTCAATCCAAACGACGAGCGCTACAAAGACCTTGTCGGCTGCAAAGCGCTGCTGCCGATTGTCAAGCGCGAAATTCCCATCATCGCTGACGATTATGTCGATCCAGCTTATGGCACTGGTATGGTGAAAATTACACCAGCACACGACCCGAATGACTTTGAGGTAGGCAAGCGCCACAATTTAGAATTAGTTCAAGTAATTGATTTTGACGGCAAGATGATCAATGTGCCGGGTCAATTTGTCGGCATGACGGCGCTAGAAGCTCGTAAACGCGTTTTAGCAGCGCTCGAAATAGACGAATTGCTGCGCGGCGAAAAAGACATCGAACACCAGGTTGGACATTGCTACAAATGCGGTTCGGTCATCGAGCCGCTTGCCAAAGAGCAATGGTTCGTCAAAATGCGCCAATTGGCCGATAACGCTATCGCGACGATTGAGCGCAAGGAAGTGACGTTTACCCCTGAAAATAAAGGCGATGTTGTCATTAAATACCTCAAAGATATCAAAGATTGGAATATCAGCCGCCAGATACCGTGGGGCATTCCGATTCCAATGTTTCAGTCCAAGACCAATCTAGACGATTGGCGCTACAGCACAGAAGTCGATAAGAAAGAAATCGTTGTAGATGGTACAACGTATCGCCGCGAGGAGGATACGCTTGATACTTGGTTCAGTAGCGGCCAGTGGCCGTATATCACTACCGATTATTTGGATGCTGGCAAACTGGCCAAGTATTATCCGAATACCGTCATGGAGACAGCAGGCGATATTTTGTTTGCATGGGTAGCGCGGATGATTATGCTGGGCCTATATCGGACTGGCCAGGTGCCGTTCAAGCATGTGTACTTGCATGGTTTAGTGCTTGATGAAAAGGGTATCAAGATGAGCAAAAGCAAGGGCAATGTCATCAATCCGATGGAGACAGTGGCGAAATATGGCTCGGATGCGCTACGTATGGGTATTATTGCTAGCCGCAGTGCTGCCCAGCCGCAAGCGTTTAATACTGGCAAGGTAGTAGCAGCTCGTAATTTCTGCAACAAGCTGTGGAATATTGCTCGCTATACTGAAAATTTGGTTGGCGACCGCACGCCAACGGTCAGCCCGCAACTACAATCGCTGGCTGACCACTGGATTGCTCGCCAACTAGACGAGGCAGCACAGTCGCTAGATCGGCAGATTGCGACCTATCATTTCGCTGAGGCTGGCGAGACGATTTATCACACCGTTTGGGATGATGTAGCCGACTGGTATATCGAGGCTAGCAAAGTTGAGCAAAATATCGACATGAACGCGTATGTTTTAGACACAATTTTGCGGTTAACGCACCCATTCGCGCCGTTCTTGACCGAAACAATTTGGCAGGCTTTGCCGTGGCACGATACGATCTTGGCTAGCGAAACTATGCCAGACCGCCTAGAGTACGACGATATCGCTGCTGCTGCATTCGGCCGCTTGAAAGATTTAGTATCAGAAGCACGCTACGTAGTTAGCGAACTGCCGGGCAACAAACGTTACGGTTTGCTCTATATGGACGATTCGCTGGTGGCTGATAATGCCGATTTGATCAAGAAATTGGCACATGCTACTTCGGTCGAACATGTTGAGCAGGCTAGAGGATTACGCCTGGCGGCTAGCGGACGCGATGCATGGCTAGATATCGATGATGAGACGCTTTATGAACATCAGACCAACCTAGAGAAGCGCTTGGCTGAGGAACGCCAGCACGTACAGATGCTGGAATCGCGGTTAGCTAATAAAAACTATGCAGCCAAAGCGCCGGCAGCCTTGGTCGAAGAGTCACGCAAGGCGCTGCGCGAAAAACAAGAACTAATTACCCGGCTACAGAACGAGCTGCAAGTTGTGTCGAACAAGTAAAAGCTAGTCGATAACTGGCAAATTTGCGTTATCAAAAGCGTGCCGGCCGCCTTCTTCTAATAAGGCTAAAATATTTTTGTGGTGATGGCGGCGATCTGGCGAAATGCTAGGCGATTGGTAGCGAAAACTGTTGCTGAGCATGCCTTCTGAGAGATTATGCTCGGAATGAGTGTGCTGCATTCGCGACTCGTTGATAGTTCGCAAATCTTGCGAGCTGAGCTTTTGCATGGAATAATCATGCGTCAAACTGATATCAATAGCATGCCCGAAATGCCCGTCGTGGACAGCAACGCCGCTAGCTATCAGCAGACTAAGTGCGGCGAATAAGGTGTTAATGATGTGAGTAAAATATGTCATAACTATGTTTGTTTTAAGGTATTGTGCTTACAAATATAGCACAAGTATGATAAAAAGTCAATAGTATGTCATAAAAATAAGATTATAAGTTAGTCTGAGGCAGTGTTCGGACGGTTCATAAACAGATTACCGCTAGGTTTTAGCGCGCAGGTTGGCCATCTACTGGTGATGATATTTGCTGCCGCGAACAATCTCTTGAGCCCGGTATAGCTGCTCGGCGAGGATCAATCGCACCAACTGATGCGGAAAGACTAGCGGTGATAGCGACCAAACCAGGTTAGCGCGCTGTGTCAGTGCTGCGCTGACACCAAAGGCGCCGCCGATAACTATCGTGATATTTTTACCTTGCGCAAAGAGCTCGTTTAGCTGGCGCGATAGGGCAGGCGAGTCAAACATCTGGCCGCGTTCGTCGAGCAGAATTATGAAATCTTGGGGGTGTAAACGCGCTAAAATTCGCTCAGACTCCTCTTGGAGGGCCTGCTGGCCATCTAGCTTGCTATGCGGTATCAATTGCCACTCAAAGCTCCAAGGCTGCTTGCAGCGCGTTTGGTAGCGTTTGATGCCGCCTGAGACCCAATCCTCATGCTTTTTACCAACGGCGACAACAGTGATCATATGGCAATCAAGCGCTCTTTGATACTGTTGGCGATATTATCGAGCCGTTCGTCTGAAATATCGACAGGGTAGTCGTGATGGAGCTGCAAGGTGTCGCGGTCATACAGCGGCACTAGATGGATATGGGCGTGCGGTACGTCGAGGCCTTCAACGACTACGCCGACGCGCAGGGGGTTGAGTTCGGCCTGGATAGCCTGAGCGATATTTTTGGCAGTTTGCCATAGGTGAGCGTAAGTCTCGTTGTCGAGGTCCCAAATCAAATCAATCTGTTCTTTGGGTACTACTAGCACATGCCCGTCGCTGAGCGGGTTGATATCGAGAAAGGCAATAACATCATCGTCTTCGTAAACTTTGCGGCAGGGAATTTCGCCTTTGATAATTTTGGTAAAAATTGAATCGTCCATAATTACTCCTTGTTTATCATAGTTTTTAGTTTATCAGACGCGTAGTACAGCACGGAAGCCCCCTGCTTGACAGAAAAGGTCAATCCTAGATTCAAGAGACCTTTTATATCTTTATCGGCAGTTTGGCGAGAGATGGCGTTTAATTCTGCGTGCGAGGAGATGGTAGCGTAATGGCTATCGTCGGATATTAGATAGTATATAATTTGTTTTTGTCGGTCATTAAGGTTTTTGATAGAGTGAAGTTTCTTGGTTATAGCGCTATTTTCTTCATCGG
>NZ_PQNZ01000040.1:0-7520 GCF_004138385.1 Candidatus Nanosynsacchari sp. TM7_ANC_38.39_G1_1
CCGTGCCACTGCCTTTTTCATGTCTGGCAGCAAAAACGGATCATGTTTCACCGCCATATAATCTGGCTGCAAAAAAGCCTGGCGCGCTGCCCGCGTCATCAGACCGCGCGCCGTCAAAATCTGTTCAAATAAGGTCATCTACTAATCTCGGAAGTTGTACGTTTCGGCCGATTGCTATTAGCGTGCTGCTGCGACTTAATGACAATACTTTGCAATTCTTTGAAAATCGGGAATTGTTTATTAGTCGAGTAAATCCGTGTATTACCCTGCTTTTCGGCATGCAAAAAACCGACCTTTTCCAGCCGGCGCAATTCGCGCTGGATATTACCGGGGTCTTCCTTGATCAGCTTGGCCAAACCGCGGACATGCGTCCGAAAATCTGGATATTTGGCATAGACGACAACTATCTTACGACGCACCCGCGAGGTAATGAACACATCAAGCATCTAGCCAAGCCCCTTTCTTCCAGTTTAGTTTGTTCTGTTGCTTTTTATTCTACATTCTTTTCATAACCAATTCAAGACCATTTATCGCCAATTCAATATGATTTGGCTAATCTTATCAATTGATTGCTGTAGTGTTGGCACATTGTTATCTTCATAATAATGATCAACTCCCAAGAAATTCTCTTTAACGTCCAGCAAATGTAGCTCATCAGCAGTAATGTGCAGCCGATCAACCACTGCCACCGACGCCACTGGCGATGCTACGACCAACCTCAGAATCCTAATCGGCTTCAAGAAGTCTAAAGCCACTCCAACGCTAGCAGTATTAGCAAAGCCATCCGATACCAGCACCACCACGCGATCTTTCAGCATATCTTTATCGACTGTACCGCCATCGCCGATCAAGCGATTGAGACTACTATATGTTTCGCGTCTCTTCTCGGCCAAATAGCCATGAAATTCGCTCGTATACTCATCAATCTCGCCTGCCGAAAATTCATCATTATATGTGAAATCGCCAGTTTGCGACACCGCTCCAAAATTCATTCCTTCGCCTGGTATCTCGATATCCTGCGATACCAATAACATCAACACGCAGTGCAGTTGCGCCGCAATTTGCTCGCCCACCACTACGCCGCCGTTGCTTAGCGCTACCACAGCGCAGTTTTCGTAGCGATATTTGGCTACCAATTGATCAGCCAAAATCTTTCCTGCTTGCGATCTACTCTCGAAATACATATGCTTATAGTAGCGTGTTAAATTGCCGTAGACAAGGTATAATTAGGCGATGCATTATTATGAAGTAGCGCCCACCAAAATCGTTAAAGCCGACGCTTGCGTATTCACTTACAGCAGCCAGCAACCTCTGGCTATCGGCGCTGTTGTCATTATATCAATCGGTCAGCAATTGCTCACCGGTATAGTTGTAAAAAAAACAGCTAAACCTGATTTTGCTACTAAAGAAATTACAACAATCCTCGATCTACCCCCGTTACCGCGTCCGTTGTTGCAAACTGCACAATGGATGAGTAATTACTACATCGCTCATCTGGCATTAGTTTTACAAACCATCTTGCCAAGCGGCCTCACCAAGAAACGCCGCACTCTAAGCTCAAACAGCACTGCAGCAACACGAAGAGATAGAACACATTTTGTACTCAACAAAGACCAGTCGGCCGCCATTGGCAGCCTGCTAAACGCCAAAAGCGGCACCGTTATTCTGCACGGCGTCACTGGCAGCGGCAAAACCGCCGTCTACATAGAATACGCCAAGAGGCTGATTGCTACCGGCAAATCTGTCATCGTAATTGTTCCAGAAATTGCTTTGACCGCCCAGCTAATCGCCGAATTTCAACACTCTTTTCCCAACCTCATCACCACCCATTCGCAACAAACCGAAGCCCAGCGCCACCACGCTTGGCTGCAAGCACTCAATGCTACCCAGCCAAATGTCGTTATCGGTCCGCGCTCAGCCTTGTTTATGCCATTTAACAACATCGGCGCGATCATTATCGACGAAGCTCACGAACCAGCGCTCAAACAAGACCAAACGCCGCGCTACTCTGCCTTGCGGACGGCCGCTATTCTAGCCCGGTATCACCATGCTACTGTAATACAAGGTTCAGCCACGCCGCTGGTCAGCGAATATTACCTCGCTGCCAAAACTGGCCGGCCCATCATCAATTTACCAGCCCGCGCCAACCCAAACATCATCACTCCCTCTATAAACGTTGTGGATATGACATCGAAAAACGGCTTTTTGCGCCACCGTTTTCTATCCGACTTATTAATAAATACTATCAACCAAAATCTCGAAAACAACAAACAAACGTTAATTTACCACAATCGCCGCGGCACCGCCAGCACCACTCTTTGTCAGAATTGCGGCTGGAGCGCTTTATGCCCGCGCTGCTTTATTCCAATGACTTTGCACGCCGACCAGCACGCGCTAATTTGCCACATTTGCGGATACCGCGAACGCGTGCCCACCGCCTGTCCTGATTGCGGCAGCACTGATATTGTCCACAAAGGCATCGGCACCAAACTGATTGAGAGCGAACTGCAAAAGCTCTTCCCGCAGGCCGCCATCGCCCGCTTCGACGGCGATATTACCAGCAAAAATAGCCTCAATCAGCGCTATCAAGAGCTCTACGACGGACATATCGATATCATCATCGGTACCCAAGTTGTCGCCAAAGGCCTCGACCTGCCCCGCCTGGCCACAGTCGGTATTATTCAAGCTGACGCCGGCCTAGCACTGCCTGATTTCACTACGCGCGAACGCACTTTCCAGCTGCTCGCCCAAGTCATCGGCCGAGTCGGCCGCAACAACCAGCCAACATCAGTCGTCGTCCAGACCTACCAGCCGCAAAACCCTACCATCGTTCAAGGCATCCGCCAAGATTACGCCAGCTTCTACGCCAGCGAATTAGCTGAACGCCGCCGCGGCATTTTTCCGCCGTTTGTTTATTTGCTTAAACTAACTTGCATTTACAAAACCGAAGCCACCGCCATTCGCAACGCCCAAAAATTCGCCGCTCAATTACGCAGCGAATATCCTGATATTACTATTTTCGGGCCGACACCAGCTTTCTACGAGCGAGTCCGCGACACCTACCGCTGGCAAATCGTCGTCAAGTCAACTAACCGCGCCAAACTGCTCGCCATCGCCAGCCAATTACCCCGAACACACTGGCAATACGACATCGATCCGGCAAATCTGTTATAATATAAAGTTGTGAAGAAAGAAGCTATCATTACCCTGCCAAATCCGCACCTGCGCCAGAAATCGCAGCGAGTTCATGTCGTCTCCGACGAAACCCGCCAGCTCATCAAGGATATGACTGACGCAAGTATCGACTGGGAGAATTCCCGTCCGCACGAAATTAGCGCTGCCCTGGCTGCCGTGCAAATCGACCGCCTCGAGCGTGTCGTTATCGTTCGCGCCGATTTCGAAGACAAAGACAACCAAGAATTTATCCCGCTAATCAATCCGGAAATCGTCAAGTACGAAGGCGAAATCACCTACGATTACGAGGGCTGCCTCAGCGTCAAGGATTTTTACGGCAAAGTCCCCCGCTACAGCAAAATCCGCGTTAAAGCCATCAATATCGACGGCGACGAAATCCGCATCAAGGCCAATGGCTTTCTAGCGCGCGTCTTGCAGCACGAAATAGACCACTGCAACGGCATCGTTTTCGTCGACCACATTCGCGACGATCACCAGGCTTTTTACCGCTTAAACGACGAGGGCGAGCTCGATCCGCTCGACTACGAAAGATATGTCAAAGACAACGCCGACCTCTGGGATTAGCCGCCAGCCGATAGTATTCTTCGGCACCGAAGACTTTAGCTTATATAGCCTGCGCGCACTCGTTGAAGCTGGTTTTAATATCGTAGCCGTTATCACCAAGCCGGACTCCCGCCGCGGCCGCAGCAACAAGCTTATCCAGCCTGCCGTCAAACAATTCGCTAGCCAGCACCACATTCCAGTCTGGCAGCCAAACCGGCTAAAAGATATCATGAGTGATATAAAAAATATTACGCCGCGGCCAACTGGCGTCTTGGTTAGCTACGGCAAAATTATCTCGCAAACAATCATCGACCTATTCCAGCCTGGTATCATCAACGTTCATCCGTCGCTGCTACCAAAATACCGCGGCCCGTCGCCCATCGAATCAGCTATTGCTAACAGAGATAAAACCACTGGTGTAACCATCATGCAGTTAGAGCAAGCGATGGATGCCGGCCCGATATACTACCAAGAAGCTTACCCGCTAACCCTTACCGAGACCCAGCCTGAGCTCTATCAGGCTCTCGGCCAGCTTGGCGCGCAATTATTAACGCAGAAGTTACCTGACATCATAAACGGTATACTACAGCCAACACCGCAAGACAATAGCCGCGCTACCTATTGCTCGCTGCTCAGCAAAGACGACAGCCGCCTCGATCCGCAACAGCTAACCGCAAACCAAGCGGAAGCCAAAATTCGCGCCCACCTGACTTATCCGCGTTCGCGCCTAAAAGTCGACCAATATGACCTAATTATCACCAAAGCCCGCGCCGTCTCTACTCCAGAAACACCGCTTGACATCAAATGCGCCGACGGCACCTACCTAGCAATTGACGAGCTAATCGCCCCTAGCGGCAAAACTATCAGTGCCGACGCTTTCTTGCGCGGCTACCCGCTACAAAGATAGTCGCAACCATCAACCGTGACAATCACAATCGCAGACACCTAAATCCGCAACCGCGGCCGTAGCCTATGCTCCCGCGTCGCCTAGAAGAATCATATCGCGGTTGGCGATAACTTCTCCCTTGAGAGTCTTGACTGTCTGCATCACCACCTCGCGGTAATTCGGACGATGCTGGCCCAACCACTTCAGCGATGCGTACTCTGCTAGTATCGCATTTTGCGGCACGTTGGCTGGCGCATTAGCTTTCAATTGTACATAAATCTGATCATTTTCGAAATCCGGCGCGTTAGCGTCCAGCCAGGACGTCACCCGCACCATATCGCGATCCATAAAACTCTCAAACTCCGCCAGCTGCATATCGCTCAAACCCTCGCTAAGCTGCAAACCAACACGCAGCTCTAGCTGCTCGCGAAAGTGGTCGAGAAACAGTTTTTTCTGGTCGTCTGGTAAGCTGCCCAGACCCACCTCTTCGAGAAACTTATCGTCTAATTGAAACATTTCACCCCCTCTTGCCTATGCATTTAGTATACCGATTATAGTGCTGCTACGCAATACCGAGCTGCTCATTGACAGCGCGGCGCATATCGGCCAATTCTTCGACGTATTCATTCATGACTTCTTGCATGATTTTGCCGTAATCTGGCACAGCATAACGCATCCACAGCGCAGACGCGTAGAAACTCATCGCATCTTCGTCAGTTTCGAACAATTCACGGATAGCCTGGTAATCCTGGCGGCTAGCATAATCGCCGTGAAACTCAGCCAGCCAGCGCCGCGTCCGATCTGGATTACTGTTGACATCTTCGAACTCCAATGCCTCCTCTTTAGACAACCGTGCCAACAGCTGCTCGGACGCGCGCCGATTCAATTCGTCAGTCATCTCGCGCCGATACTGTTCTTTCTTCTCTTCCGATAACTTCTCTACATCGTAGCCAGCGGCTGCTAGCAAATTATCATCGACGTTGAACATTCATTCACCCTTCCTTTTTATTTTACTGTTATCTCATTTTATGCTGCTAAACCGTAATTGTACTTATTCAAAATCTCCAAGACTGACTGCGTATCGCTCTTACCGTCTATCGATAGCCATTGGGTTTCGCCGTAGCCATGCCACTGGATATTGTGGCCATCCCGCGCGGCAGCATCGGCTAATTCGTACAATTTAGATACGGCATTATTCTCGCCAAACTGATCAACCGCCCAATCCCACGGATATTCCCAGTTGCTAAACGAACCTGAACTATCAATGCCGGCGGAACCAGCGCCAGCTTGCGCTTGCTCAAGCCTTTCCTGAAGATCGTTTACTTGTTGTGTTAGTGCGTTAATTTTATCGTCTTGACTCTGTTCTGCAGCGGCAGCGGCGGCCGTATCTCCGCGGAAGAATTCATGAACATTTCTTCTAGCCCTATCCACAACCTGGCCTACCGGCGTATGGTCGTGGAGCTGCTGGCCAACCCAGCGGCCACCAAGTCCGCCGACAGCACCGCCAGCAAGCCTACCTAGAGCCAAAGCCACCCCGTTATCCTTTATCCGCTGCTCGACTTCTCTCGAGATTTTATCTCGGTCTTTTTCGGTCGCTTTACGGGTTCGCTTAAACAATTCGTCAGCAACATGCTGTTGACCCTGCAATCCGCCAATTCTGCCAGCCGCTTCTTTAATCTGGCTAAATTCATCATCGCCAGCAACTTCCCTTATCCCGCGTTTTTTACGGCGTTGTTGCATAGCGTCTAGACGAACACCACGCCTAATAGCAGCATCGCCAGCAAGCGAGGCAACCGCGCCAGCAGCCATTGATATCGGCCAAACAGCGCCAAAGAGTCCCGAAATTACACCAACTGCCGTACCTTTAACAGCACCATGCGCAAAGCCCACCGCACCAGCCTTTAGACCGCTCTTCTTCTTAGAACCTCTAGCGGCTATGAAACTGCCCAATTTCGCTAGAACACGATTATACCATTTACCAGCTTCTTCCTCTAGAGCCTCATTTTTCTTTCTCTGCACCATACCGAATATTCTGCGTTGTTCATCAAACATATCGTCAGACATCTGCTGATTGATTTCGTCGTCGGTACCACTATATTCGCCTCTCTGGCGCTTAGCGTTGACTTTCTCAGCTAAATGCTCCATGACTTGCTCTCGCAAATCATCCTCTACGTCGCGCATATAGCTGAGGCGCTCTGCCCGCCGCCTATTCTCTCGACTAGTCCAAATACGGCTAATGATACCTCTATTACCGCCCTTAGATTCCTCGGCAGCCAAAAGACGAGCGTACCTATCGAGATCCTCAAAGAACGGAAGTTTTTCTGGGTTAGGTTGGCCAGCATTATGATCTGGGGTTCGAGGGGCTGGACGGCCAGGCTCTGGGCCGGTTGGGCCGCCTGGGCTGCTCGGAGGAATAGGCGGAGTACCTGGACGACCTGGGCTGCCTGGAGTACCGCCGCCTGGCTGCGGTGACGATGGTCGAGTTTGATGTGCTCTCCGACGCGGCACTGGAGCGACTGGCGATGGATTACCACCTGGGTTAACTGGAGTCGGAGTTCCTCCGGTTTCAGCGTCGTCGTCAGACAAACCAAGCATCTCATTGAGCTCCTTCGCTAGCTCTGCTGCTCTAGCCTCCTCGGCTTCAGAAGTAGATGGACGGTTGAGTATTTCTACTAATTCTCGAAGTAGCTCATCTCTTCTATTTAAAGCTTCAATATCATTGTCGTCATTCTGCCCCTTTACGATTTCAGGTCCATCAGCATCATTAGATGAGGTTTTAATTTCGACGAATGGAGCTGGCTGGCCGTTCGGGCCGTGGCCTGGCAATGGCTCTACAGTAGAAGCTGGCTGGCCGTTCGGGCCGTGGCCTGGCAATGGCTCTACAGTAGAAGCTGGC
>NZ_PQNZ01000041.1:0-7458 GCF_004138385.1 Candidatus Nanosynsacchari sp. TM7_ANC_38.39_G1_1
GATCGAACCAGTGACCTTAGGCTTATGAGTCCTACGCTCTAACCAACTGAGCTACAGTGCCGCAAGAGTAAAGCACTGTAGATTATAGCAGATAACAGTAATCGGTGGCAAGCTAGGCTTTTTAAGGATAATTTAATGAAGCTGTCGGACAATATGCTTCGAGAAATATTTCCCGTACTTCTCTAGTGAGCCGCCCTTCTGTGTCAAGGGCGGTTTGCTATTCTGTGCTATAATTTTGCCGTGAACGATGAGCTAGAATTGAATGAACGAGTAGAAGTTATTGCGACGTTTGGCAGCGGTTTAGAATTGTGCGTACCGCGGCGGTTTAGGCGTCCGAATGGGCGTGAGATTGAAGTAAGCGAGCTAGGTTTGCGGCATCCAGTAGCTAAAGGACGGCGAACGATGCATATTTTTGATGTGACGGACGGGCAAGCTGATTATCGGCTGGAATTCGATAGCGAGCGGTTGACTTGGCGATTGACGCGCGAGGCGGAGCATGGCTGAACCAGCTAGCCAAAGAAAGCAATCCCTCTCAAATGGCTTAAACTTGGAACATAATCAAACATTACCGCTGATTATGCATATAGATCTCAATAGCTGTTTTGCGACTATTGAACAGCAGTCGCGGCCGCTGCTGCGCGGTCGGCCAGTGGCGGTAGTTAATCGTTTGGTCGAGAACACTTCGGTTATCACCGTGAGTTACGAAGCGAAAGCTTACGGCGTTAAGGCTGGCATGAAATACCGCCAAGCTAAACGCCTGTGTCCCGAGCTAGTAGCGCTCGACAGCGACCCGCCGAAGTATCGCTGGGTATATCGGCAGCTGCTACGAATTATGAACAGCTACAGTCCGTCGGTGGTAATGAAAAGCATTGATGAAGGTATAATTGATTTTGCAGTAGCGCCCGAATCAATGCGGTCGCGCGGCTTAGAAGCGATCGGCAAAGAGATAAAGCATCGGTTGCGCACCGAAGTAGGCTCGTACATGCGTTGTAATATCGGTATCGGTACTAACCGTTTCTGGGCCAAGATGGCGGCTAGCTTGCACAAACCTGACGGGCTTGATGTCGTGACGGCGCAAAATGTACAAACGGTGTTAGCTAGCTTAACTTTACGCGATCTAACGGGAATTGCGCGGCACAACGAGCAGCGGCTGAACGCGGTGGGTATTTTTACGCCGTTGCAAATGTATGAATCGTCGCCAGAGGCGCTTCATGCTGCTTTTCATAGTATTAATGGTGAAAAATGGTATCAACGTCTGCATGGCTGGGAAGTCGATGATTTGATAAGCGACGTTAAAACATGCGGCCGCCAATACGTACTAGAGGAGCGCAATATGCCGCGGCAACAAATAGCCGCTCGATTGCACAATTTAGTCGAGGCGGTTGGACAAAAATTGCGTTCGCAGCGCAAGTCGGCGCGCGGCGTCGGTATTTATGTGCGAATGGCGGGCGTGGGTAGCGACTCAAAGCTATCGTCGAATAATGGACGCTGGGGTCGCGCGGGTAATTACTGGCAGCGTAAATATTTAGCGCCGCTGCCAATGTTTAGCGATGCTGCGTTGTGGCGCGTGGCCGAAGAGCTATTCTGCCAGGCGCCGGCTGGCGATATACGCGAGATAGGCGTGCATTGTTATAATCTGTATAACAGCACCAGCGATCAACTGAGTTTGTTTGGCGACGAATTAGCGCGCGAGCAGCAAACCACTTGGGCGATTGACGAGATTAATCAGCGGTACGGCGCTCGGACTATTCACGCTGCTAGTACGCTTAATACCGAGGCGGTTCGCACCAAGATTCCGTTTGGCAGTACGCGCTACTTATAAATGTATTACTGCATATAGTATCAATTAATACTAGCGTCCTGATGGATTATAATAAAGGTAATATGACGTACCTAGTGGCAGTTTCTGGCGGCGTGGATAGCGTGTGTTTATTGGATATACTGAGCCGGTCAGATCATCAGCTAATTGTAGCGCATGTCGAACATGGAATCCGCGGCGAGGCTTCGCGCGCTGATGCACGGTTTGTGGCAGCGTTGGCGCAGAAATATAATTTACCGTTCGTTTCGACGGCGCTTAATCTCGGGCCGAATGCTAGCGAAGAATTAGCGCGCCAGAAGCGGTATGACTTTTTGCTAGCACAGGCACAGAAGTTTGGCGCGGTGCTGGTTACGGCGCATCATGCTGAAGATGTTGCCGAAACGATTGCTATCAATATTGAGCGAGGTACGGGATGGCGTGGGTTAGCTGTGCTAGCGCGCACAGGAATTAGACGTCCGCTGATTTCTTTTACCAAGACGCAATTGTACGATTATGCGCTGCAGCATCGCTTGGAGTGGGTTGAGGACGCAACGAACGCAAGCGGTCTTTATCAACGCAATCGTGTCAGAAAAGCACTAAAAAGTGTTATTAGTCAACGCACAGTTGTAAGACTATTGCAGTTACGTGCTAGACAACTAGCTTTACGGAAAGATATTGAACGCGAAACTGAGCGGATCACGCTGCGCAATAGTGGTTCGCGGTATTTTTTGTCGCAAATTGATGATGACGTAGCGTTAGAGCTGTTAGCGAGCGATATTGCCAGGCAAACTGGCGGACTGCGACCGACTCGGCCGCGTACTCAACGGGCTTTGCTGGCTATCAAGACGGCGCGGCCGGGCGCTAAAATTGATGTCGGCGATGGCGTGCAATTAGAAATTACCTCTCGAACTTACTGCGCGAAGGTGGTATAATTACAGAGATATTCTGAATTTGATTATAAAACCACGAAAGGATACATATTTCAATGCCTAAACCTCGTAAACAAAAGGTGAGTAATAAAGTTCGGCTCGGTTTATTCTGGGCAATTATCGTTTTGATTGGACTGTCGCTATATGCGGCATTTATGCCGGCTAAGCCGCTCCAGGAAGTACCAATCGCTCAGGTGATTCGAGACGCCAACGAAGGCAAAGTAGCCAAGATCGAAGGCCAAGGCGGCGACCTTCAGGTGACCATGAAGGGCGAGAATAAGCCATCTAAGCGGACATACTTAGGCGGCGGGGTTTCGTCGCTGCTGAAAGACAATATACTTAACGAAAAAGGCCGTGCAGTTGTTTCGGATAGCGCGCCAGTTGATAATTCTGTGATGCTGACTTTGATGACGGTGGTTTTGCCGGTGCTGCTGATAGGTGCGTTGTTCGTCTTCATGATGCGGCAGGCCCAAGGTCAGAATAGCCAGGCGATGAGTTTTGGTAAAAGTAAGGCTAGGCTATACGGCCTTGATAAAGAGCGGGTGGTGTTTGACGATATAGCTGGCAATGATAATGCTAAACAGGATTTACAAGAGGTCGTTGACTTTCTCAAGCATCCGAAAAAATATCAAAGTCTCGGTGCCAAAATCCCGAAGGGCGTGCTGCTAGTTGGCGATCCAGGTACCGGCAAGACGATGCTAGCGCGAGCAGTAGCTGGCGAGGCGGATGTACCTTTCTTCTCTATTTCTGGTTCAGAGTTTGTTGAAATGTTTGTCGGTGTTGGTGCCAGCCGCGTGCGCGACCTTTTCCAGAAGGCTAAGAAAAACGCGCCGGCGATTGTTTTTATCGATGAGATTGACGCCGTCGGGCGCAAACGCGGCAGCGGTATGGGCGGCGGTCATGACGAGCGCGAGCAGACGCTGAACCAAATTTTGGTAGAGATGGACGGTTTTGAAGCGGACACCAATGTGATTGTAATTGCGGCGACCAACCGGGCTGACGTGCTTGATCCGGCACTGCTCAGGCCAGGCCGCTTTGACCGGCACGTGACGATTAGTTTGCCGGAGCGCAAAGATCGCGAAGCTATTTTGAAAGTTCATTTCAAAAATAAGCCGACTGACGACACGGTCGATCTCGATAAATTAGCAGCTAAGACGGCTGGCTCCAGCGGTGCTGATTTGGCGAATATTGCTAACGAGGCAGCAATTATCGCAGCGCGGCGCAACTCCAAGAAAGTGTCGAATGACGACCTGACCGAAGCTTTTGAAAAAGTGGCTATCGGCCCGGAGCGTAAAGCTAAAGTAATGAACGACCATGAAAAGGAATTAACTGCTTATCACGAAGCTGGCCATGCCATTGTTGGTCATGTTTTGCCAGATAGCGATTCAGTACACAAAATCACTATCATTCCGCGCGGCGGTACGGGCGGCGTGACGTGGTTCTTGCCTCCAGAAGACAGAAGTTACACTAATGTTTACGAGTTTAAAGATATTCTAGCGCGAGCGCTGGGCGGCCGGATTGCCGAGAAGCTGATTTACGGCGATGATGGTATCACTACTGGCGCTGGCAGTGATTTGCGCCACGCCGCTAAAGTTGCCCGCAATATGATAGTTGAACAAGGCATGGGCTCGAAACTGCGCGACCAAGTCTTCCACGAGGACAATGGCGGCATGGTTTTTGACAAAATTACCCACGACCGGCCATATTCAGAGGCGACAGCACAAGAGATCGACAACGAGGTCGAGGCGCTAATCAAGGAAGCGTCGGTTCGTGCCGAGACAATACTCAGCAAGAATCGGGCAGTGCTTGAAAAGCTCAAGGATGCTTTGCTCAAAAACGAAACTCTCGAAGAAGAAGACGCCGCTAAATACATGAAGGATGCGGTGCTGCCAAAGGAAGTAAAACTACACGCATAAACTATGGCGGGGCGAGGAAGTCGAGTACGGTCGGTTGTTGCGAAAGCGAATAGCAAATTGTCAGTACAGTGGGCGGCAATTCTGCTGTCTGGATCGACAATGCTGTCAAGCTTGCTGGGGATTTACCGCGATCGTTTAATTAATGGCATGTACCTAGACACTTATAAAGTGGGTGCTGATGCCTATGTAGCGGCGTTTACCGTGCCGGATTTTATGTATTTCCTGCTAGTGTCGGGCGCTTTGAGCGTATCGTTTATCCCAGTGTTTAATCAGCGTTTGGCGAGCGGCAATAAGCGATCGGCGTGGGAGCTGAGTTCAAGCTTGCTGAATCTCTTTGCGGTATTGACGTTAATCACTAGCGTGCTAATTATCATCTTTGCCGACCCGCTGGTGCGCTATGTTGTTGGCCCGGGCTTTGGCGAACAAGGACATGCTTTGGCGGTGAGTATGATGCGTATAATTGCCGTCAATCCGTTTTTGTTCGCGATTGCGACGGTAGTGTCGAGCATGCAGCAAGCAATCGGCCGGTTTACTTTTTTGGCACTAGCACCAACCATCTATAATCTAGGTATCGTCGTCGGTGCCAAATATTTTACTAACGGCATTAATATCTTTGGTTGGCAGATTTTTGAAGGCGGCATTATGGGCGTGGCTCTTGGCGTAGTATTAGGGGCAATTTTGCAGCTGGTGGTTAGTTCAATTGGTCTGGTCGGTATAAACTTTGACTATCGCCCAGTGATTTCTTGGCGCAACAAAGGTTTTCGCCAAGTCTTGAAGCTTTTGCCGCCACGCTCAATTGATCAAGGAATTGATTATTTTAATGGAATTGTTGAAATTAATCTAGCGTCACGGATGGGCGACGGAATTATGCGTGTTTATCAGCAGGCGTCTAGTTTGAGCTTGATGCCAGTGAATCTAGTTGGCGTAGCTATTAGCAATGCGGCTTTTCCGCGGATGACTGAACGGTTAGCGGAAGGGCGAGTTGACCTCTTCAAGAAAGAGTTGCGCTCGGTTTTCCGCTGGATTGTCTGGTTAGCCTTGCCGATTGCTGTGATTACTTTCTTTGCGCGTGGTTATGTGGTGGCATTCATCAAGAACGGCGGGCAGCCGGCGATTGCTAGTGTTCTCGGTGCGTTAGTGATATCGATATTCTTCCGGACGCTTTATCATATTATGGCGCGAACATTCTATGCACAGCAAGACACGCGAACACCTCTGTATATTTCGATAGCTACAATATCATTGAATATCTTATTGGCAATAGTTTTCACGCAGCTGTTCGGCTGGGGAGTGTTTGGTTTGGCTTGGGCGCAATCAATTGTCTCGGTGGTAGAGATTGCGATTTTGCTAACTATATTGCACGTACGTACACCAGGTATTTTTAATCGCAAGACACTACGCAGTATTATTACTATGATGATTGCCAGTGCAATTATGGGTGTGGTGACTTATTTTGTAGTACAGATGTTACAGCTGCAGTCGCGCGATATGAATTTTATGGCGGTTTTCCCGAAGTTTACTGTTATTGTGGTGGTGAGTTTTGCGGTATATATAGCTTTAAGCAAAGTATTTAAGCTTGAAGAGGCGGATCCGATTGTTGCGAAATTACGACAGCTGCTATTCGGCAGAGTGAGGCGTTAGAGTGGAGCGTATCCGTAATTTTTGCATCATCGCTCACATCGACCACGGTAAATCGACGTTGGCGGATCGGATGATGGAGATGACAGGGACGGTGGAGAAGCGCGAGATGAAGTCGCAGCTGCTGGATAGCATGGATTTGGAGCGTGAAAAGGGCATCACCATTAAGCTCGCGCCGGTGCGGATGAAATATGAATATCAGGAGGTGGAAGTGAGCGGCACATTACCGCTCCCATCGTCGAAGACTCTTGCAGAGTCTTCACGTCGGTCGCTAGACGCGGGTCCTGTCAGTCGATCCGCCCCTTCTTCTGAAAAATCAGAGATTTCTTCAGAAGCGGGCGCTACCCCATCGACTGCCACCCGCTTAGCGCAGTCTGGCTCTCGGGCTTGTGCAGATGTTGGCGTGAATGGGCTGGCTCAGCCAACTGTCTACGATCTCAATCTCATCGACACGCCTGGCCATGTTGATTTTAGCTATGAGGTGTCGCGTAGTTTGCAGGCCTGCGAGGGCGCGGTATTGGTGGTTGATGCCAGCCAAGGCATTCAGGCGCAGACGCTGGCGAATGTGTACTTGGCGATGGAGCAGGATCTCACGATTATCCCGGTACTCAACAAGGTCGATTTGCCAGCCGCTGATGTGCCACGGGTGTCCAAGCAGGTGATCAATTTGCTGGGCTGTGATGAAAGTGAGATTATTCACATTTCTGCCAAAACTGGGCAGAATGTTGATCAGGTTTTGGAGGCGATCGTTGAGCGAATACCAGCGCCAACCGGTCAGCCAGATGACCCAACTCGGGCCCTGATTTTCGATAGCTATTATGATGATTACCGCGGGGTAATTTTGTATGTCAGGGTGGTTGATGGGCAGATCAAAAAGGGTGAAGCGATTCACATGATGGCGACCGGTGCTAATGGGCTGGCGCTGGAAGTTGGTCATCTCAGCCCCGGCATGATCCCCGACCCGTCGCTTGACACCGGTGAAATTGGCTACATCGTCACCAACTTGAAAACCACGCGTGAAGCGCGGGTGGGTGATACTGTGACGTTGAAAAAGTTTCGAGAGCGGACACATGTCACGTAGCCAGCTAACCCTCACCGATCAAGACTGGCATCACCTCCGGGTATTGTGGGAGTATCTTTGCGTTGAGAGTCGGCTGCCGGCGCGGGCGGATGCTAT
>NZ_PQNZ01000042.1:0-7417 GCF_004138385.1 Candidatus Nanosynsacchari sp. TM7_ANC_38.39_G1_1
ATATTCAATGTCTGGATGGAAGAAGGCCTGTTTCGCGGGTTGTTCGAGAAATTACTGCGCCAAAAATATAAATTTGCGGCAACGATTTTCATAAGCGCCCTGCTGTTCGGACTTTGGCATGTAGCAATGCCGATTCGATCGTTCCTTGACGGTGAGTTTTCGCTGGTTCAGACAGCAATTTTTAGCGTTGGCTATATTTTGTTCGCTTTCATGTTTGGATTAAAAATGAGCTGGCTATATAAAATGACAGGAAGTTTGTGGCTTGGCGCAGCAGATCACTTTTTCAATAATGCGATAATTAATATTGTGCATGTCGTCTCAAACCAAGGAAATGATAGCTTGCAAATTGCGCGAATATTCTTAGCGCAAACTTTGTCGTTTGTTTTTGTGTGGATTTTATGGCGAAGATCCAATAAAAAGTCTATCAGCGGCTAGAAGATTCTTCCCTGACTTCTTCCGGTAAGAATCCTTTTTCGTGCTGGAAGCCAGCTTGCCATTTGTAATCTTTGTTATAACCTAGATCTTTCATGAGCTTGGTCGGAGCGTTACGAAGATGCAGCGGCACCGGCGAGTTCGGGTACTTGTGCGCCAGAGAAAAAGCCTCATTCATCAAATCAGTAATCTCGCGCGATTTCTGGCTGCGAGCCAGGGCGATGGCACAGTGGAATAAATTGTATTTGGCTTCGGGTAAGCCAACTCGCTCCACCGCTTCAAAGGCAGCAACTGCCAGACTCAGCGCACCGTTGCCAGCCAGCCCAATGTCTTCTGACGCGAAAATCACCATCCGCCGAGCGATGAATTTCGGGTCTTCGCCAGCATCAATCATCCGGGCTAAATAATACGCCGCAGCCACCACGTCACTACCGCGCAGCGACTTGATGAACGCTGAGATGACATCATAATGCGCGTCGCCTTTTTTATCATAGCCCGGCAATCGCCGCTGAGCCGCTGCCTTGACCACCTCGGGCGTGACTTTCTCGCCAAAACTCAATGCCAATTCCAAATTACCCAAGGCCACCCGCGCGTCGCCGTCCGCCAATTCTGCCAGATAATCCAAAGCTTTGGGCGACACCCGCTTGGTTTGTTTCAAAGTCTTCAGCGCTCGCTTCAGCACCAGTATAATTTCATCTTTCGTCAGTTGCTGCAGCACTAGCACCCGCGTCCGGCTGAGCAGCGGCGTGATCACCTCAAAGCTCGGGTTCTCAGTGGTCGCGCCAATCAAAGTAATCAGCCCGCTCTCGACATGCGGCAAAAAGGCGTCCTGCTGCGCCTTGTTAAAGCGGTGGATTTCATCAACAAACAAAATTGTCCTCAGTCCCAAATTCCAGTTCTGCCGAGCGTGTTCAATTACCCGTTCAACGTCCTTCTTGCCGCTGGTCACGGCCGATAGCTCAACAAATTCGGCATTGACTTCGCGGGCGATAATTCGTGCCAAGGTGGTCTTACCCGTCCCTGGCGGTCCCCACAAAATCAAACTGACCGGTTCGCCACGCCGGGCAATCTGGCGAAGTAACTCGCCTTCGCCCAGCAAATGACTCTGTCCAATCACCTCATCCAAGGTTTGCGGCCGCATCTGCTCCGCCAGCGGTATTCGTCCCATGCTTCTATTATACGCGCCAGGCGGAAAAATCTCACGCGGAAGATTCAGGGATCATACGCGGAAGATTCAGGGATCATACGTGGAAGATTTGGAAATGTTACGCGTAAGAATAACATCACAACTAATCAATAACCATTGAAATTTTTTCTGAGCGATACGCTCGCACTGCCTTCAGTGCCATGCGCGCAATCGGCCCAGCAGCTAATATTTGCCACCAAAACGCCGCGCAGAAATTCATCGGCCAAGCCGAGGCAAAGCGCAGCAGCAACTCAGCCAGCGGTGTACCTGCCAAGACAAGCCCGATCAAGCTCATCGCCAGCGACATGCCCGTCACCATGCACACCGTTCGCGCCAGTGCATGAGCTTCTGCACTGTCTTTCGCGCGGACAAAACGCTTCATAGCTTTTTGCGCCAGATTCGATACGAGCAAACCCTCAACAACCATGACGATTGCGAAAATCACTGGCTGCAGCAGTAGCGCTCTTCCTAGCGATTGCATTGACACGCCAGCATGTAAAAATGTATTCAGCAAATTCATAAAAATTGACATCGTAAACGCCATGACGACGCCATAAAATACTCCTTCTCGCTTAGTGCGGGGCACATTTCCTCCTTTGGTTAATGATTTTTTGGCAACAAAAAAGTTGCGCGTTATCGGTGCAACTAGGGTGTTTTATCTTTACAACATTACGCTTTTACTGGCAACTTCGGCGAACTTTAACCGCGGCAAAAGCAACGTATTGACCTCTGAAAATCTTAGCAGGGCGACGGAGTTTTGTCAAGATTCGAACAGCTCATTGATCAAGAGAACTGCCGGCTCAAATATTACAGCGTCTATTGTCTTTCCTTCTTCAATATAGTCGGTCAGTTTTGGTAACATATGCAAACTTGCCCAATTGATAATCTGATTTGACGTTGGCTTTCGCTTAGCAAGCAACCTTTCAAACGATGGACGCAACTCATCGACAGCCGGATAAGGCCTTCCAGTAAGTTGAGGACTTAAATACCCACCGATTGTGCGGCTAGCGATACAATAAGCTAAAAGCTCGTTATACACCGAGCGCCACGTATAGCCAGACGGAGACACAAGTTTTTTCGGAAGGATAAGCGTCTCATATGATAATCTACCCGCTTCTTGAAATAATTTTGATTGCTGAATTAGTCCATGCGCATACTCGTGAAGTATGACGATTCTGACAGCCTCTTTTTTCTGGTCATTAAATGAATAAGGTGGTCGCAGGAGTATAAAGTTGCTACTACTAATTTTATGTCCAGCAGGACCACTTGCTTCTGGGCGTGGCGGTAATAGGAATACAGTACTATCCTGTACAGCTTGCCTATCCAACCCCAGAAAAACAGCTATTTTTTGCAACTGTAGATACAGATCATCATATGAAAAATCATTTATAGCATTACGCCACATAACAAGGCTTTCATAACAATCTTGCCAAATACTATCGAACCTATCGATAAGAGGAGTAGAAATATGAGCAATTAAACGAGATTTTTCATCGTCAAATTCTCCGCCATATAACTTCCGCAAAATATCGTAAGGATTAAGATCTGACTGTATAATAGTGCGTACTTGCGACAAAATAAGATTATCGGCAGGTTGAATAACTTGGTGATAATAAGTGAATAGTGGATGTTCAAACGCATACGATGTATCCCACTTAGAAACTGTTTGCAGCCAGTAAAAGAACGCTGTGTTTTTATTAATCGTCGCTATGATATTCATCTGCCTCATTATAGCAAACATCAGAAGCACCATAGGATTGAAAAGTCAAAATAACGGCAGCGTCCATTATTACGCTGCCGTTTTCATACTATTTTGGTGGAGATAGAGGGACTCAAACCCTCGACCTCAGCAATGCGAATGCTGCGCTCTATCAGCTGAGCTATATCCCCATGCTTGTGGCTAAGTTGTTTACAAGGATAACTATTCCCAAAAACCGTTTACGCCTAAATTGGTGGACCTTGCAGGGCTTGAACCTGCGACCTCACGAATGTGAATCGTGCGCTCTAGCCAACTGAGCTAAAGGTCCGTGGTGGAGCATACCGGATTCGAACCGGTCACCTCTTCGCTGCCAGCGAAGCGCTCTAGCCAAATGAGCTAATGCCCCAAAAGTTCTCTCCCCATCTACAATATCAAAAAACCGCTACAATTTCTAGTAGCGGTTTGTGCTGCTACGCGCCCACCCGGGGCACGGCGTTGGTATGATGTTTGTTTTCGCAACAGGGCGGCCCCATTGCGTACCAGCATAAGCATATTATCGCGCAACGTTTAGTAAATTGCAAGTGCTTATTCAATTTGGCTAGCAAACATTTTATAGAATTCACCGCGGCGAGCTACCAACTCGTCAACGCTACCCTGCTCGACGATCTTGCCGTTTTGCATCATATAGACAACATCGGCTTTTTTGATAGTTGTATAACGATGGCTGATAGCGATGATAGTATTGCCATGCTTGCCGAATAGCCGAGCGAAAATCCTTGATTCTGCCAAGGCATCGATAGCGCTAGTTGGTTCGTCTAGAATAACAATTGGCGCCTGGCGATAAAAATTACGCGCTAGCGCCAGGCGCTGCCATTGCCCGCCCGACAAATCAACGCCGTTAGTACCATCATCGTGCTCAAACCATTGCCCGAGAATCGTATCGCGCTTCTTGGGCAATTTATCAATGAAAGCGCTGGCTTCAGCCTGCTTGATTGATCTTTGATAATGCTGCTCGTCATAGCTGCGCTGAACGTCTCCGTACACAACGTTCTCATAAGCTGTTGCAAATCGATATTTTATGAAATCTTGTTGCAGCACTCCGAGATAGCTATGCCACGAACTCTTATTAATATCCGTCAGCGACACGTTATCAAGCAAGACCTGGCCGCGCGTTGGCTGATACAACCCCAGCAACAATTTAATAAGCGTCGATTTGCCAGCGCCATTTTCGCCGACAATAGCAATCCGTTGGCCAGCGCGAATTTTCATGTTAATATCGCTTAGCACTAGCTTGTCGTTTTTGAGGTAATGAAACGAAACATTCCGCAGTTCAATCGTCTGCGGCGGTTCGAGCAATTTCCGACCTTCATTCAAGTTTCTCGGCAACCGCATAAACCTTTGGAAATCAACCATCGCTGCAATATCCTGATCAATGCTATTGAACTGTATAATTAAACCGCTCATACCGCCAAGCGCCCTCGACATCATTTGCTCGACCAGAACAAACTGGCCGACCGGCTGAACACGATGGATAATTTGCAGAACAATCGACAACAGCCCAACTAGCTGAGCTATTGCTTCGACAACGTCGGCCGCCAACCGTTTGATAATATAAGCGCGCTCAAATTGAATACGCTCGAGCTGATCTTTGTCGCGCCACTTCGCTCGCATATCTAACATATAGCGCGCTGCGTTATAAATACGCAGTTCCGCCAAATTTTGCGGCTGCATCACATTCCAAGAAATTGAATCACTGCGGCGCCGAGCTTCGGTATATTTACGCCAATGCTCTGTCTGCAAACGCGACAACTTTAGCTGAACTATTGCGCTAGGAATAATCGCTAAAAACAATATCAAGCCAATCCACCAGCTAACAGAAAATAGCGAGGCTAAGGCTACTATTACACTAACAATTGACGCAATTATCCTAGCCATAGCGTCGAAGAAGCGCGAGAAAAACGAAACAAAACTTTGCGCCTTATCAAACATGTCGGCAGTGTCCTTGTCGTCATAACGCCAAAAATCAATACTAACAAAATGCTCATACAACTGGTCGCTAATAGCCGAGTTGATTTTATACGAAGTGAATTGATCTATATAATTTTGCAAACTATTCCACGCCATCATAAGAATTCCCAGCATCACAGTCGCTGCAACACACCAAATTGCCCTTGCGCCTGCTTGCTCGTCACCGGCGAAGCCAGCCGCCAGATAAGTAGTCGCTTGCGCGGCCACAAACGCAGTAACTAACGGGATAGCCGAACCGATAATCGTACCGATTATTTTGGTAATCGCCGCCAGCGGAGAAGCTTTATAAGTCGTTATCGCCACCGTGCCAAAAGCTTTTAGCGTTTCATTGAAAGATAGCTTCTTTGGTTCTGTCATGATTAATCGCATTCAGATTTTATCAGGGTAATAATAGCAGTATCTAGCTCGCTTTCACTATGCCAGGTTTGCGTCTGCCTAGCGAGATCTGGTAAATACGATTTGCCGGCAGCGCTCTGATGCTGCGCCAATAGAATTGACTTATCGCGAGCTATAGCAGCACCGATTTCTATCAGCATACCTTCACTGCGGCGCGGCGAAGTTTGAATCGCTAGTATTTTGTCGCACTCATTCATTTGATCAATTGCTCGCCGCAAAAACTGACGCGGGCTGCCGTAACTTTCGGTCGCACTATCAAACAAATTACAATAAACCTCATGCCCGCAGCTCTCGAGCAAATCAACCACCCGGCGCATACGCGCTTCAACTTTCAGTTTGTCCTCGCCAGTAAAAGCATACGAACAGAATATTTTATGCTTTTTCATAATCCTATTTTATCATCTAGCTGGCAAAAGCTTCGTAAAAGAAGTTATAATCCTCTGGCGCAACGCGTTGTCGAGTGGAACTATCGCTGCGTGATTACGCCCGCCGAGAGTCATGTGTTCAATAATTAACGATAAACCGCGTACGATCTTGATACAAGCGATTTCTCGCTGAGTCGTCGGCTCCTCGCCCAACTGCTCAATGACCAAACGCCGAATATTGCACATACGTTTGGCAGTTTCGGGGCGTTCCATCTCGCGGTTGTACGTAAAATTAACTACATCGTACCAGCGCGGCCAATCATCACGAAAACTCTCGAAGTCAACTAACCAATATCTATCACCGTCATACAATAGATTATTTTCGGTAAAATCCGCATGCATCGGTCGAGCTTCGCACAAGCTATGATTATCACACAAGAACTCCAAACTAGCCCGAAATATTTCCGGCGGTATCACTTCTAAATTAAACCCGGAAATAATTCGTTCTAGCTTATGCTAAATATATTCTCCGTCTTTATTTTGTCGCGACCAGCGCGAGCAACTACGTTTCTGATTGCGAAAATAGTGATCCATTTGCACGAAGCTTTGTACAAAAAAGTCATCAGGCACGTCGGCTAGCTCTGGCGTCCATCCGTCGATAAATTGCGTTAAGATTTTCACATCGTCATGATACAGCAATTTTGGTACAGAAAATGGTATATCGTTAAAATTACGAGTCAATTTATCAAAAGTTCGCAAACCATTCGCTTCACGCAATATTTCATCTTTACCAGTCACCCCGGGCTGCGACCGCTTGCAAAACACGCGCTCACCAAGCCAATCTACTTCGCTGACCACAAACCTATGATTCTGGCGAATGACTCTGATAGTTTTTAGGTTGGCGGTATCATTCTTCATCTTATTCTCCTATATGAATTAGGAACTCGACGCCATCTTCATACACTACATCATTAATCGCGACTTCGTAAATATGTTTGTCATCGCGAAACGCAAAAAATCGGACGGTTTTATGTTGCTGCCAGGCTTGGACTACTTCCGCCCGCACGCCATCAGCAATATCGCCAAATACCCACAGCTCATCAGCGCGCGCCACCAGCGTATTATTGGCGCGTCGCACCGTGTCACGCTCTACCGCGTCGAGCAAAAAATAATCAAAACTGGCAAATGGGTTGATCGGCACAGCGCCTTGTTCGAGTGCAAATTTCGTTACGAAAAATCTCATGTAAAAATATTTCTTGGACATGGCGGCAAACACAACCGTGTCGGCGGGTTTGATAGTGAGGGCGCGAT
>NZ_PQNZ01000043.1:0-7006 GCF_004138385.1 Candidatus Nanosynsacchari sp. TM7_ANC_38.39_G1_1
ATTAGAACCCAGTAATTTCTTTGAACCGTACTGTCTCAATATTTTGACCAGAACACATTGCTTCAAACTTCCACTTGCCATTAGCGTCAACAGTATTAGCGTTAGCAAGACAATCTCCGACATTCGCGCCACTGGCATCGAGTCCTGAAAAAGTAATTTGAATATAGCCATTAATTGCCTGGTTAGAATTATTTGAAACCGTGCCGACAACCTTTGTGAGATATTGATTGCTTTTATCAATTTTCCAGCCATCATCCAGTGTCAAGCGTGCTTTGTTTTCACTGGTTTTTTGCTCCGGTTGTGATTGGCTTGTCGAGTTATTGGTTGATTTGGTTGTTTCATTGGCTTGATTCTTTGTGCCGTTCATGCCGGCGTAAATTGCGCCTATGATGACAACAACTAACACCCAAAGCCAAACCTTTTTGTAAATTGGCTTTTTTTCTTTTGTATTCATAATCCCTCCTTTAGGAATGCTGCCCAACAAAAAGGACAGCCGTTAAATTGGCTGTCTACACCTAGAACGCAAATTCACACGTCCGATAACGGCTGCCCATTATGTGTGTGAATTAACGTCCGATTTGGACCTGTTCTAGATGTAGACGTCTTTATTGTACTACAAAAGTGCTATAATTGGTGAAGTAATTTATGAAATTAAATAGCAAACCAATCATCTACATCGATATGGATGGCGTGCTGGTTGATTTTGAATCAGCTTTGACGAAGATTCCGCCCGAGATGCTTGAGAAGTTTGCGGGTGAGTATGACAATATTCCGGGTGTTTTTGCATTGATGGATCCAATGCCGGGCGCCCTTGAGGCGGTAGATGCTTTGAAAGAAAAGTACGATCTATATATCTTGTCGTCATCGCCATGGGAAAATCCGACGGCACTGGGTGATAAGTTAGCATGGGTGAAAAAGTATTTTGGTGGTGATGGACGAGAAAATATTTTCTTTCGCAAAGTGGTATTTTCGTCGGTCAAGCAGCTGAGTCGCGGTGATATTTTGATTGATGACCAGACAACTAAAGGCGCTGCTGAGTTTGCTGGCCGGCATATTCACTTCGGCAGTCCGCAGTTTCCTGATTGGCAATCGGTGCTGGATGAGTTATTATAAGCAGATATTATGTCAAAGATCGAAAAGCTTATCAGAGAATATCAACCGAGCGAGTCGGTCCGCCAGCTTGTTATTCAAACTAAAATTGTATTGCTCGTCGGCATATCGGGTGCAGGCAAGGACACGACCAAGCAGCGGTTAATGCAGTCGCCGGAGTTTGCTGATATTGTGTCGTATACGACTCGCCAGCCGCGTCAAAATAAAGGTGTATGGGAGCGTGAAGGTATTGATTATAACTATATTGATGAAGCGACTGCCGCTAGATTGTTGGAAAGTCATGCTTTTGTCGAGGCGAAATTTGTGCACGGTACAGTTTATGGTACTGGCGTCAAGCAGATTCAGGATATTCATGATGCTGGTAAAATTGCGGTTACTGATATTGATGTGCAAGGTGTCGATGAATATAAAAAGCTGTCGCCAGGCGTGGTAGCGATATTTTTGTTACCGCCAAATTATCAAGAATGGCGTCGTCGTCTCAGTGTACGTTACGCTTCGCAAGAGGAATTTGATCGCGAATGGCCGAAACGCTACAATAGTGCAATTCGTGAAATTACTCATGCGCTCGAGGTGCCGTATTATCACTTTGTTATAAATGATGACATCGACGAAACTGCGCGTATTGTCCGCGAAATTGCCTCGAAACCGGACGTTTATAATCGCAAGGATGATGAAGCCAGGTTGGCAGCGCGTGATTTGCTAGAACAATTGAAAGCGGCTGGTTAGCACTCGCCTTGCAAGAGTGCTAAATGTGCGATATAATAGGAGTATGACCGAACGTCAACAGGCGATTTTAGCCGCCATCATTGAGCAGTATGCCGAAATTGCGGCGCCAGTTGGCAGCGTGACGCTGGCTAAATTGTTTGGCGTGTCCAGCGCCACGATTCGCAGCGAAATGGCCAAACTCGAGGAGATGGGTTTTATTGAGGCGCCGCACACCAGCGCTGGCCGTATTCCTACTGATAAAGGCTATCGCTTTTATGTCAATGGCATCACCGACGCCCAGATGACGGAACTGCCGAGTAGCATCGATCGCAGTGCGAGAGCGATCGAAGCGCATGTTAACTCGCACGTTGATACATCCGACCGAGCAATTCGCAGTGCCGTTGATAGTTTGGTGGAGCTGACGGGTAACTTTGGTTTTGCGTCGTTTGGTGCGCACTTGTATATGAACGGCATGACGCAGCTGTTTAGCCAGCCGGAGTTTGTCGAGGGCGATCACGTGCAAGCGATTGCCAGACTGATTGATAATATCGAGCCGTGGCTACATGAAGCAGCACCGAACCAGCCGCTGAATGTGTTTATCGGCAGCGAAAATCCGATTGGTAAAAGTTCTGGTGCGACGTTGATTATCAGCAAATTCCGCTCGCCGTTTAGCGACAACAGCTATATCGGCGTCATCGGCCCGACGCGGCAAAATTATCGCCGGACTATGGAGCTGGTGCGCCGAACCGGTGCTATGCTAGAGGGAATGTTGTAGGAGGAAAAAATGACAAAGAATAAGACTAACAAAACTGAAGACTTAGAGCAGCAATTGGGCGAGTTGACGCTGGATTTGCAGCGGACGCGGGCGGATTTTGAGAATTATCGCAAGCGTGTCGAGGCGGAGAAACAATCGGCGCACCAAATGGGACAGGCGAAGTCAGTGATGAAGCTGTTGCCAGTAGTTGACACGATTGAGCGAGCGGTTGCCAACGTGCCAGAGGAATTACAGGATAATGCTTGGGTGAAAGGTGTGGCTAGCCTGGGTAAGCAGCTTGACAAGCAACTCAAAGAAATCGGCCTCGAGAAAATTAACGCTAAACCTGGTACGCTATTTAACCCCGAACTACACCAGGCTATTCAGTTTGATGAAGAAGCTGAGGGTGAGAAAGAAGTGATCGCTGAGGAACTGCGTGCTGGCTACACGCTAGACGGTGTAGTGATTCGCGACGCGATGGTCAAAGTTACGCGCCAATAAATCCAGCATTCCCGTACTTATTTCGCTTGCATTGTATCGTCATTAGCTATATAATCATAAGCGTCATCAGGCGTTAAAACAAAAAGAGTTGAGGGATTCAATGAAAAAGAAAATAGTAGGATTATTCATCGCCGCTGTTGTTGCGGTGAATTTTATCGCGCCGCCGGCTGCGCATGCCGGTTCAAAAACCATTCGGCTTCGCAGCGTGGTCAAAAGTTCGCTATCGAAAACCGAACAGAATTCCATCGCCTCAGGAAAAATAACGTTGACTACTAACGACGCCAATTCGGAATTTTTGCTGGCGTACCAAGGCGGCGGACGCTTGGCTGAGACGGGCAGCGATGCGAGGATTTTGGTAGCGTATTTTGCTGTTGGCGGCTTGCTGGCGGCGCTGGGCGGCTATTTCTTGCTGCGCAGCAAAAAGGGCCGAGCTCTGCTGTTACTAGCGGTTAGCGTTGGCGGGTTGGCGCTTAACAATCAAGCGGCTTCGGCTATCATTGATAGTATCGGCGCAACCGACACGGTGACCGTGCAAGACGGCGAAAGTGTTGAGTATTCGCCACCAAAGATCGACGGCTATGAATATCTAGGGTATGCCAAGAGACCGGTTTCTGCGTCATCGGCAAATAATAGCACAACTCCAAATCCGACACCAACTCCTACTCCTACACCTACACCGACTCCGTCACCAACCGTCCCGGCGGCAGCTGGCAAATATAATCGCTTGGCTTTTGAAGATGATTTTGACTCAATCAGCACCATCGACACCGGCAATACTGGCGCGCCAGGCTTCAAGTGGTACCCGGCGGGCGTACACAAATGGGGCAAGCCCGATACCCAGCCCAACGAGTATTCCGTGAATAATTCGGTGCTGCGGATTGCTCCGACGCACAGTACTTACAACCGTAATTTCATGACGCGCGACCCGAATACGTATGCAGGACAGTCGTTTGAACATGGCTATTACGAAGTGCGGATGCGCGTTGACGCTAATGGCGTGCGCAATGTGCCGCCGGAAAATTCTTCATGGCCGGCATTTTGGGCGCAATCGCATTCCAGGCATCGCAATAACGCCATACCGTCTGCTGAACTTGATATGGTTGAAATCATGCGGCCGGGCGAGATGTTAGGGTCGGCATGGGCGTATTATGATTCAATGGATCAAACTAAAATTATACGCAACCGAGGACATTATACTTCGCAGGCAGGGCTAGATGTGTCGCAATGGCATACATACGGATGTTTATGGACTACCGAAAAAATTGAGTGGTATATTGATGGTAAATTAACTATACGCTACTATTGGGGTGCTACCCGCGATCAGCTAGCGCCGAACGACCCTCGGCAAGACCCGGTGACGCAAGCCGGTGGTCCATCGCCAATTAGTAACCCGCTCGCGATATTTGATTCAGAGACAGCGATGGATGTCATATTGGGCACGGGCAAAACCTGGCCGATGGAAGTTGACTGGGTTCGAATTTGGCAGCTGCCGCAGTAAGATTTGCCTTGCTTGACGCGGAATTCACGGCGGCAGTCGCTTTTGTTGCACTTTTGGCTAATTGTCTATAAAATAAGGGCTATCAGCAAGTAGGAGGTTGGAATGAAAAATTGGAAAATCCCAGCAGTCATCGGCGGCGTGGTGTTGCTGCTAATAATGATAGTCGCTGGATCTTATAATAGCATGGTGGCTAGCCGCGAGTCGGTTAATACAGCATGGAGCAAGGTTGAGTCGCAATATCAACGGCGCAGCGACTTAATTCCTAACCTCGTGAACACCGTCAAGGGCGCGGCCAATTTCGAGCAAGAGACATTAACAAAGGTAGTCGAGGCGCGCGCTAAAGCTACGCAAATCAAAGTCGACGCCAATAATCCAGATGACATAGCCAAATTCCAGCAGGCCCAAAGCGAGGTTAGCTCATCGCTCAGTCGGCTGTTGGCGGTAGCTGAAAACTATCCTCAGCTCAAAGCAACGGAAAACTTTAAGGATTTGCAATCGCAGTTAGAAGGTACAGAAAATCGTATAACTGTGGCGCGCAATGACTTTAATGACGCTGCTAAATCATATAACACGAAGGTTAAATCTTTCCCGACAAATTTGTTAGCGGGTATGTTCGGGTTCAAGGAGCGACCGTATTTTGAGTCGGACGCTGGCGCTAATAAAGCTCCGTCGGTTGATTTCAGCGCAGCAAATTCAACCAAACAAGAAAACTAGATATGCGTTGGCGAAGCTCTGTTATTGGTTTAGTTGGATTGTTGTCATTGGCAGTGTTATTTAGCTGCCTGTTTAGTAACACGGCTTTCGCTAAACTAGAAGTGCCAGCTGCGCCGCCGCTTGAACGTCCTATAATTGACCAGACGGAAAGTTTGGCAAATGAAGATATTGACCGCATTGCGCAGCTGATTAATGCTGAGCGCCAGAAAAAATCATTCCAAATCGGCGTGTTGATGATTTCGACGCTTGGCAGTGATGATAGTCTAGAGGAATATAGCCTCAAAGTAGCCCGCCAATGGGGTATCGGCGACAAGAAAAAGAGTAATGGCGTATTACTGCTTATTGCCAAGAATGACCGTAAAATGCGAATCGAGGTCGGCAATGGTATGGAAGGTTCGTTAACCGATGCGCGAGCTAGCCAAATTATCCGTAACACAATCGCACCAAAGTTTCGCAGCGGTGATTATGCTGGCGGCGTTGAGGCTGGCGTGAAACGAATCATCGACGCTGCGGAAGGCAAAGACCAATCAGCCGATAGCGAGGACATGGAATCGATAGTCTCCTTAGTACTGATTATAATCCTCATATTTATTGTTGTAATAATAGCTACAAGGAGGGGCGCCCAATCTGGCAAACGCCGATCAAATCGCTGGTGGTGGATTGGCGGTATCGGTTCGGGCGGTAGTTCTAACAGTTCAGGCAGCTCTTCTGGCGGTAGTTTTGGCGGCGGCGGGTTTTCTGGCGGCGGCGCCAGCGGCGGTTGGTAAAACTAGAACTTGCGTATATAATTCTAAACATGCGTAAAATTTTCAAGATAATTTTAGCTATGTTTGTTGTAGTATCGTCTGGAGGCTCATTTGCTAGCGCAGCCAGCTACGCAAACCAAGCGGACATTGATATAATCGCTGCCTCGAACAAGGCTTATGTAGATTTTATAAAAGCAATAAACGACGAGAAATCTGTGGCTGATGGTACGGTTCTTGCTCAGACCGCCGCTGCATCGTCGGCATTCAATAATGTTGCTAGCCATAATTTCTCCTCTAAACTAGGTGTCAAATACATCAAAAAGTCAGCGGAAGTTAAAAAGTATGCTGGAGAAATTAAGGTGTTACTTGACAAGATTGCTGTCGTTTTGCGCGAAAGAGACTATAACGCTGTAAACCAATATTTGGCGCAAACCCGTAACTCTGTCAAAAAATATTCTGCAGCTATCGAAGAGGTGAATAAGGCTGCTAGTGAATCTAATTCTTATGCGGAATATTTTTTCTTGCTGGTGACAATTGCTACAGCGGCTATGGCGGTTGGATCGTTTATTTGGTTTGCTATTGGCAGGAGAAAGCAGTCGAGTCCTGACCTTCTGGCGGCGCGTAAAGCAGCTGCTTTTTCGTCATTGATTCCATTGGTTGGTGCTGTTGTCACGTATGCGACGTTTATGCTAGCTAGTAATGCAGGCGGTACTTATACGGTTGCCTACGGACTAATTTTGATTGGTTTAGCATCTTATATAAGTTCGATCTTACGATATATTATACTAGCCAGAAATACGGCGACAGCATTGTCAGATCGGTCGAATACTGTAAAATAAGCGGTGATGTAAAAACAAATTAGCACTCTTGACACCAGAGTGCTAATTATTTATACTGAAATAGTTGGCACTCGATGCAAAAGAGTGCTAAAATGAATATAAGAAAAACCAGATGTGATCGAAACAAGAAAGGGGAATC
>NZ_PQNZ01000044.1:0-6920 GCF_004138385.1 Candidatus Nanosynsacchari sp. TM7_ANC_38.39_G1_1
GTCCAAGAAGAAGGTTCTAACAGATAAGGGTCTAGCCTTGCGACGCTATCTAGCTGGTTTAAAAATGTATATTGAAGTAGCAGAAACTGAAAGATTAAAAATGTTACAAAGTCCAGAGGGGGCTGATAAAGTTAAGGTTGATACAAATGATGAAAAGCAACTTGTAAAATTATACGAACGCGTGTTGCCTTATGCTGTTTTGTTTGGTAGTGAAAAAGAATGGACAAAACAACTTGGTAAATATTACGAACAAGTTGGTAGCAATCCTGATTGGTATTATGGTCAGGGAGTATTTAACGCAGCTGCGTTTGCTTCTGGTATGAGTGGTTTATCATCCGTGGCGTCTAGTGTTAGTAGCTTTTCATCATCAGACGGTGGTTCTGGTGGTGGCGGATTTACTGGCGGCGGCGGAGGCGGCGGTTTGCTGGCCGGTATAGCGATGATTGGCTTCGTGCCAGCTTATTGTATCGGTTCAGCGCTGCGCAAGCACATAGGCCAAGAGGGTACGCGGTTTGTGGCTGCGAACATGATTGGTTTTGTCTTGATAGTAATAACCTTCGTGTTGATTGCTAGAGGTTGGGTAGGTGTAACTATCGCTCTAGGAGCGCTCGTCGGTATGATTACTGGACTTTACGAGGCGTTTAATAAGATTAAGCAAAGCAAGTTTTTGCGCGATAAACTTATGCAAGCTAGCGCTGCCGATCCGGTATGGAACGAACAACAGATAATCGATCACGCCAAGCAAGTATTCCTGCGCTACCAAAGCGATTGGGCGAAACAAGATAGCGAAGCGATTAAAGCCTATACCACCGAAAATTATGCTTATCATGCCGGTTTGATGATTTATACACTGCAGCTAATGAATCGGACAAACCAAATGTCGGATATCGTAGTGAACGACGCCGAGGTGGTTGATATGCTAGATTCGCCAGATGACAGCCAAGACACAGTAACGATTGGTTTTTCGGCGAGCGCTAAAGATTCGCTGGTCGATAACGCTACCAATCAGACATTATTTACCGACAATAGTATGTTCACTGAATATTGGCGATTCCGCCGCCATGGCAAAGATTGGTTACTAGACGGCGTCGATCAGGCGACAGCTAACCCGGCGATGTATAATCCGCAAATCGACCAATTTGCCCGCCAGAATAATTATTGTTATAGCGCCGATATGGGCTGGCTGTTTATACCAAAGCGCGGGCAACTATTTAACGGCGCTCAGTTTGGTACGTCAGATATTAATAACCATGTGGTCGGCTTGTATAAAGAATCATTGCTTGTGCAATTGTATACTTACCAGCGTGCCACTGATAGCTCATCAGTAGTTATCGCTCAAATTAACGTACCGAAAGATTACGGCCAAATTATTGTTCGCCGCAAGAAAATGATGCGTTTCGGCGGTGTTCGCGGTTTGGAAAAAGTCGAAATGGAGTGGGGCAAGTTTAATGAGTTATACGAGGTGTATGCTTCTAATACCGACCAAGCAGCTAGCTTTGAGCTGCTCAACCCGACGTACATGGAGCAATTGGCAGCGCTTGGTTTCGAAGTCTCAATTGAGGTTGTTGATAATGTGATTTATCTGCATACTGCCGAGCAGGGTGCCGATATTGCTGTATATCAGACTATGTACGATTTAGCGCAAAAAGCCTTCAAAGAGATGAGACTCTAGCTGTTGATAGCATTTTCGTAAACTTGCAAAGTTTGCTCGGCCATTCGCCGCCAAGAATACTTAGCCACTTGTTGCTTGCCTTTTTTAGACAAAGTATTGCGCAGTGATTTATCGGTAATAACGGTATCAATCTTGCTGGCAATGTCCTCAATATCAAGCGGATCAAAGTATATTGCCGCATCGCCGAGAATTTCTGGCATGCAAGAAGCGTTGCTTGAAACAACTGGCGTACCGTAGGCCATTGCCTCTAATGGTGGCAGGCCGAAGCCTTCGAGCAGCGACGGGAAGACATATGCTAGCGACCGAGTAAAAATCCAGTCGCGCTCAGCATCAGGTATAAAGCCGGTGAAGTGAATATTTTTGTACTTTTTTGACTCGAAATAGTCTTTGTTGCGCTGAGTGGCAGCGTTAATCCGGCCAACTAGCACTAATCCGAGGTCGGGGTACTTTTGTAGTAGTTTTTGGTGGGCGTCGCCCAAACGGCGGATATTTTTGTAATCGGGCTGCTGGCCGACATAAGCAATAAAGCGCGTAAACGGTGTTTTGTAAGGCTGCAGATCACCCTGATGAATCTCGGCGGCTTCGTAAATAGTTGTAATTTTATTATCAGGTATTCCACAAAACTCCTGATATTCGCGCTTGGTAGTGTTTGATACGGTGATGATATGTTGGCTAGTCTTGGCAATTTTCTTAAATACCCAGCGACCAACTAATTGCTTGGCATGAAAAATAAACCAATTCTTGTCGGAATTATAAGTGTTTAGCAGCGTCATATCGTGAATCGTAGTGATATGTTTACCGCGATATAGGATTGGCTGTTGTGGCATACAAAAATGCACTAGATCGGGATTAAGGTTATCTAGAAAAGCTTTGAAGCCGATTTGCTCAGCCAGCGAATAATTCTTAAAATCAATTGTTAAAATATTAAAATTAGAGTTGGTTGGTCGCCAATAGTTTTTATCTTTGGTCGGTACGAGTATACTGTAGGTATTGTGGTGGTCGATTTTTTGCAAATATTCTAGCANCTTAACCACGTAAGTACCAGTNCCAGAGTTGATAACGCGGGCATCAATAGCGATATGACTCATGATGATTCCTTTCTGAAAACAATTCGCTCGTATAGGCAATAATTCCAAATCAGAGAGATGGCCGTGGCAAATAATTTAGCGACAAATAAGGAAATTCGTTCGTTAGTTATGAAGCTTTTGATTAGCGGTGTAATTAGCCAGATGGTACCGTTTTGCAGCACCCACAAGCCGAATAGCGTGACAATCACAAAAGACACTATCTCATATTTGATATTTTTGCTAGTGGATTTGAAGGTGTACTTTTTGTTAGCGAAAAAGCTAAAAACAAAGGCAGTACCGGTCGAGACAGTATTGGCGGCTAGTTTCGGTAGTCCTAGAAAGGTAAGTAAAAATAATAGCCCAAAATCAATTATCGTATTTATTGTGCCGACGATAGCGAAACGACCAATTTGCGCCTTATTTTTCACGCTTAGCCTCGTGATATTCCTCGACAAAGTAACCAGGCCGGTTCTTGGACTCGCTAAAAATTCGAGCAACGTACTCGCCGATAATACCTAGACTAATCAGCTGGATGCCGCCGAGAAACAAGATTACTGCCATTAGCGATGAATAGCCAGCGCCAGTAGGTACGCCGAATAGCGGTCGAATTAGCAGATAAAGAATATACAAAAATGCACCGCATGATATAATCATCCCCAAAATCGACGACATTCGCAGCGGCGCCGTGGTGAAACTGGTGATACCGTCAATAGCGAGATTAACCAGTCTACTGTAGTTCCATTTGGTATCGCCGGCAGCGCGCGGGTCGCGATCGTAAAGTAATTCTTTTTTATTGAAGCCGATCCAGCTAAAAAGGGCCTTGGTGTTGCGCTGCGATTCGCGCAGCAGCTTGAGAGCTTCAACACAGCGCCGATCAAGCAAGCGAAAATCGCCAGTATCGCGCTGAATTGGAATACGCGTCGACTTTTGCAAAATACGGTAGTACCACTCGCTGGTTTTTTTCTTGAGCCAAGTCTCACCCTGGCGGCTGCGGCGCCGCGCGTAAACATCGTCGTAGCCTTGTTCCCAGAGCTCAATCATTTGCGGGATTAGCTCGGGCGGGTCTTGTAAATCAGCGTCGATAATTACTACTGCATCGCCTTTGGCGTAATCAAAGCCAGCTAGCATGCCAGCTTCCTTGCCAAAATTGCGCGATAGATTAATATAAGCAATTGAAGAATTCTTTTTGGCTTCTTTTTGAATCATAGTCAAGGTGTCATCACTACTGCCATCGTTGATAAATAGCAGTTCTAGGCGGTATTTTTTGATCGTTTTTTGCAAATCTTTTAGACGTGCGAATAACTGCGGCAACACCGCTTCTTCGTTGTAGGCTGGGATTAGAACGGTAATTGTCTTCATAGGCTAATTATATCACTTTATTTTTTGAACAAGCTCACTAATTGAGTTGGCGGTAATGGCGCCAGCTTGCTGCAGATAAGCTGTCTTGGCGGTCGCCGACTCAAGCGCGTTAGTACCGAGGATAGCGCCAGCGTGTCCCATTTGGACGCCGTTAGGAGCGCTATGTCCAGCGATATAAGCGTAAACTGGCTTACTGATAGATTGCTTAATATAATCAGCTGCCGTAATTTCGCTAATGCCGCCGATTTCGCCGATCATTACTATACGTTTAACGCTAGGGTCGTTTTGAAATAATTGTAAACAATCGACAAAACTACTGCCGCTAATCATATCGCCGCCGATACCGATGATGTATCGCTGCCCGAAACCAGCCTGCGTCAATAACGACATGGCTTCGTAAGTAAGCGTGCCACTGCGGCTGACAATCGCCGTGTCGCCAGGTGCTGCCAGTGACGCTGGAATGATACCCAGCAGCTGTCCGTCTGGTAATAACACGCCGGGGCAGTTTGGACCGATCAAGACTGAATGGCTGCGGCGTAGTTTTTGCTTAATCTCGAGCATATCGTGCACTGGTACGCCCTCGGTGATGCAGATGATAAGCGGGATTTGCGCCTGAATAGCCTCTAAAATAGCGGCTTTGGCGTACGGCGCTGGCACAAAAATCACGGAAATATCAATGGCAAAACGTTTTTTGATATCGCTAATTGTTCGGAAAACTGGTATGCCGTGAACTTCGGAAACAGCTTGATTAGGCGAGGTACCAGCGACGATATGCGTTTTGTAATTAAGCATATTTTGCGCGTGAAACCGGCCGTTTTTTCCAGTGATTCCCTGAATTATGACATTTTTGCCAGTGAAAAGCTGCGGTGTCATGAAATGTCCTCCAGGATTGCTTCTAAACTGTCGAATAGCGGTAGATTGTATTGTGCTAGCAGTTGGCGGGCTTCAGATTCGCGGTTGCCAGATAGGCGAATGGCGAGTTTTGGTAGGTCAGGAATTTGCCGCTGGGCATCGATAATGGCTCGGGCTACCTCATCGCAGCGGACAATGCCGCCAAAAATATTAATGATAATCACGTTGATATTATCGAGAGTAGTGATTTGACGGAAACAATCGAGGACTTTATCAGAAGTAGCTGTACCACCGATATCAAGGAAATTAGCTGGCACCAGACCGCTTGCCACCACCGCATCGACTGTTGCCATGGCGAGCCCGGCCCCATTGGCGATTGTAGCAACCGCGCCGTCACGATTAAGTATGACGAAATTGTGTTCGGTAGAGTTGTCTTCGAATTGCCAATCCAAGTGGCGAAAAGCAGCTGCATCGTCAACGGTAATTTTAGCGTCGCCAGCGATTAGTCTACCGTCTTTAGTTAGAATTAACGGATTAATTTCGAGCATTAGACAGTCATTGTCAACAAAACAACGATAAGCATTTTCAATAATATCTTGCAGCAAGAACGCTTTGTCAGCAATATCGAGATAATCAGCGAGCTCGTCAGCTAAAGATTCGAATTTTTCGTTGACGATATCGCGCCGAAAAAAGGCTGCAGTATCTTGACTCTCAATTTCGATGCCACCACCAGCGTGAGCAAGCAGTTCGATGGCGGCGGTTTGGCGGTTAATATTTAATGAAAAATAAAATTCGCGGCTAATATCGAGGATTTCTTCGGCTAGCAATTTTGACGGCAAAAATCCCTTGATTTTAAGATTGAACATTTTTCGGGCAATAGATTCTACATCTGACTGCCGACGGACTATTTGCACGCCGCCAAGTTTGCCGCGCCCGCCGATAGGAACCTGCGATTTCAGAACGATTGGCGCAGCGATAGCTTGTAATTCATTAATAGCGAAAACTTTGCCGCGCGGTATCGGCACTTCACACGCTGACAGTAGGTTTTTGGCTTCATATTCTAGCAGGCGCATAGCAAACCCTTCTCGTGTAATATGCTCTTTAAAAAAATATGGTATGAGATGACAGTAAGGATAGTTGTTGAATTTTTCACATCGAAAATGTCGATAGAATGTCGATAGAATGTCGATAGAGTGGATTTAACAGAGGTAACTACTTTTTGGAAAATGTCGATAGAATGTCGATAGCAGTACATAGTTATAGATTGTTAGTATTTAAATTGTATCTACGGTGTCTAGTTTCTCCTTGAGGAAAAATCAAGCCGAATTTTACTAATCGCTCTAGCTCATGACGAGCGCGCCGATCGTCTCCAACGCTATTCATATTGTTAATTTCTCTATATGTGTGGTTTGTTATACTGTTGTGACTATTTTTCAGATAAGTTAAAGCAGTTAATTGTCTTTCGTTCAGATTATGCTTTTTAAATCGTTGTAACCACAGGTGATCTTCATTGTCCATAAATGTTGAGTTGTAAATAGTTATTCTAAAAGAGGATGGTAGATTTTCAAATAAAGGCTCCTTTAGTCCAGCGCTATTCAGAGAGTCTCGAATAGTTTTAATACCGCGAGCTCGTTGTTCTGTTATATGAAAATCTTTAAGAAAACTCATGAGTGTAGGATTACGCGATACTGATGGCGTTTCGTCAATTCTTTCAATTGGCACTAAACTTCGGCCGGGATTTATGATTTCTATCCTGTCGGCGTATATGTCAATTTGAATACGAGAAGAGTATGTGCTGTAGTCGCGATGAGCTATTGCGTTTGCTAAAGCTTCTCGGATAGCGATTTCTGGTATAGATAAATATTCTTGTCGAAGACCTTGAGGGTCGATTAATCCACGTATCGGCAGTTTGGAACGAAGATGATTTGCGGCTGATTTAAATTGACTTATCACATTCCCATTGAATTCTC
>NZ_PQNZ01000045.1:0-6580 GCF_004138385.1 Candidatus Nanosynsacchari sp. TM7_ANC_38.39_G1_1
CCGCTGCTATAACCAAAAAACGCGCGTTAACCGCGGCGATCGCGTAGAAAAAGGCGATGTCCTAATCGAGGGCGCATCAATCGCCGAGGGAGAAATCGCGCTGGGCCGCAACTTGCTGGTCGCTTTCATGCCATGGGGCGGCTATAACATGGACGACGCCGTAATCCTGAGCCAGCGCTTAGTACAGGACGACGAACTAACCAGTATCAATATTAAAGATTACAATGTTGAAGTCCGCGAAACCAAGCTGGGGCCGGAAATCGTCACCCGCGACATTCCGAACGTATCAGAAGACAGCCTGCGCCACTTGGATGAAAATGGTATCGTACAGATCGGTTCCGAAGTAAAAGCCGGCGACGTGCTGGTCGGTAAAATTACGCCGAAGGGCGAGCAGGAACTTTCGAGCGAAGAGCGCTTGCTACGGGCTATCTTTGGCGAGAAAGCTAAGGACGTACGCGATACTTCGCAGCGCATGAACAACGCGGGCGGCGGCAAGGTTGTCGGCGTCAAGATCTTTAGCCGGGAGAACGGCCACGAATTGAAAGCTGGCGTCTTAATGCAAATTCAGATCTTCGTCGCGCAGCTGCGCAAGATCAGCGTCGGCGACAAGATGGCAGGACGCCATGGTAATAAGGGTGTCGTCGCTAAAATTTTGCCGGTGGAAGACATGCCGTTCATGGAAGACGGTACGCCAGTTGACGTGATTTTGAACCCGCTGGGCGTGCCAAGCCGCATGAACCTGGGCCAGCTGTTTGAAACACACTTAGGAATGGCAGCCAGAGCTTTAGGCTACCGCGTAGCAACGCCGTCGTTTAACGGTGTTAGCGACCAGCAAATTTCCGACGAACTGGAAAAAGCAGGTTTTGCCCGCGACGGCAAGAGCCAATTGTTTGACGGCCGCACTGGCGAAGCGTTTGAAGAGCGCACTACGGTCGGCGTCATGCACATGATCAAGCTGCACCACATGGTCAGCGACAAGATTCACGCCCGCTCGACCGGCCCGTACACCATGGTCACTCAGCAGCCGCTCGGCGGTAAGGCGCAAAACGGCGGCCAGCGCTTCGGTGAAATGGAGGTTTGGGCGCTAGAAGCTTACGGTGCGGCGACTACTTTGCAGGAAATGCTGACTATCAAGTCCGACGACGTTTACGGCCGCGCTAAAGCTTACGAATCAATTATCAAGCACGACGTCATCACCGGCCCGAAGCTGCCAGAAAGCTTTAATGTTTTGGTGAAAGAACTGCAAGGTTTGGGGCTGCGCGTCGATCTGGTTGACGAACACACCAACAATATCGATGCCGAAAATCTCATCGCTACTAGCGGCCCGGCTGACAAAACTGTGCCAGCAAGCGACGATAACAATGGTAGCGATAATTCCGGCGACGATGACGACGAAGAAACCTACCTTGACGAATCTGACGGTATCGGCAATATCGACGACGGCATGAGCGTGCGCGATATTGACGATGACGGTCAAATCTCGGAAGAGGAAAGCGATTACGATAATTACGACGATACAAACGATAATGAAGAGGAGGAGGCGTAAGATGGCACGAGTAGTCTCGACATCTGGTATCGCAGATTTTGACGCAGTGCGCTTGGTGGTTGCCAGCCCGGAAGATATCCTAAAATGGAGCCACGGCGAAGTCACTAAGCCGGAAACGATTAACTATCGCACCCAAAAGCCAGAGCGCGACGGCTTGTTCTGCGAGCGAATCTTTGGCCCAGTCAAGGATATCAATCCGCATGATTCCAAGCTAAAAGGCGTTCGTTCACGCGAAGCTGCGGTTGATAAAAACGGCGAATTAGTCACTAAATCAATTGTCCGCCGCGAGCGCATGGGCCACATTCAATTGGCCGCACCAGTGGCGCACATCTGGTTTATGCGCGGCACGCCGAGTGCTATGAGCTTGCTGCTGGGCATCACAGTACGTAATCTCGAGCGGATTGCTTACTTTGCTACGTACGTAATTCTGAAGGTTGACGAAGAGAAACGCGACCAATTACTAGCCGACCTCGAGGCCGAGACTGAAGCTGCTCGCGCCGCTATCAAAATTCGCTACGAACGCGAAGCTGGCGCTGACGGCGCTGACGTCAAGGCTTTGGCCGAAGAACAGAGCAAAGAGCTCGAAGAGCTAGAAAATCAATTTACCACCAAGAAATCGCAGCTAGAAAGCTTGCAAAAGCACGCGCTAATGAGCGAAACTGATTATCGCAACTTGCCGGAAGCTTACGAAGAATTAGTCGAAATAGCCATGGGCGGCACCGCACTCAAAGCAATGCTCGACGAAATCGACCTCGATAAACTAATCGCCGATTTGCAACAAGAATCCGAGGACGCCAGGGGCCAGCGCGAGAAAAAATTACTAAAAAGGCTCAAGGTTCTAGAAGGCATGCAAGCAGCTGGCATCAAGCCGTCGAGCCTGTGTATGACGGTTCTACCGGTGATTCCGCCAGACCTACGGCCAATGGTGTCGCTGGCAGGCGGCCGTTTCGCGACGAGCGACTTGAACGATCTTTATCGCCGCGTCATTAACCGCAATAATCGCCTCAAGAAACTGATTGAATTGAACGCACCAGAAGTGATTCAGCGTAACGAAAAGCGCATGCTACAAGAAGCTGTCGATAGCTTGATCGACAATTCATCAGCGCGCGGCGGCCGGGCTGTCAATGCCACTGGCAACCGCCGGCGCTTGAAGAGTCTTAGCGACATGCTCAAAGGTAAACAAGGCCGCTTCCGCCAGAACCTGCTCGGTAAGCGCGTCGATTACTCTGGCCGTTCGGTAATTGTCGTTGGTCCGAAGCTTAAAATCAATCAGTGCGGCTTGCCAAAGCAAATGGCGATCGAGTTGTTTAAACCATTTGTCATCAGCTGGCTGATTGAGCATGATTACGCGCATAATATCCGCAGCGCTACTCGTCTGATCGAGTCGAGCGAAGCAGTGGTTTGGGACGCACTCGACGAGGTCATTAAGGGCAAGTACGTCTTGCTTAACCGCGCACCGAGCCTGCACCGTTTGAGTATCCAAGCTTTCCAGCCGAAATTAGTCGAGGGCAAGGCGATTCAGCTGCACCCGCTAGTCTGTGCCGGCTTCAACGCCGACTTTGACGGCGACCAGATGGCTGTTCACTTGCCGTTGTCCGATGACGCTCAGGCTGAAGCTCGCGAGCTGATGAGCGCTGTTAATAATTTGCTTAAGCCAGCCGATGGTAGTCCAGTGCTTAGTATCAGCCAGGATATCGTGCTCGGCAACTACTACCTGACCTACGAAAAGCCGAGCGTCCAGACCGAGCATCGCGCTGTCTTTGCTAATAGCCGCGACGCTGAGCTGGCTTACGATATGGGCCGGCTTCACTTGCAAAGCCCGATTCGGGTTCGCGCCAAGGGCGAGATTCACAACACCACGCTGGGCCGCGTCTTCTTCAACGAAATCTTGCCGGACGATTTTCCTTACAACAATAACGTCCAGACCAAGAAAGAGCTGAAGAAAGTTCTAGCGCAAATCTTTGATCGTTATGGCGCCGAAGAAACCGCCAAGACGGCCGACCGCATGAAAGGCTTAGCTTTCCGCTTCGCTACCGTGGCCGCAGTATCAACTGGCAAGGACGACTATGTCCACCTTGATCAGACCGAGGAGATAATCCAGGAAGGCGATAAGCATGCCGCGTTAATCGCCGACCAATACGACCAGGGCTTGATCACCGACGACGAGCGTTACAATTTGACGGTAGCAGCTTGGCGCAAGGTTGACAATCAAGTTACTAAATTGCTCCAAGACAACTTACACCACATCGACACTAGCATTTCGATTATGGTTAACTCGGGTGCCCGCGGTGATATTAGCAACGTCAAGCTAGCTAGCGCCATGATTGGTATTCAGGTCGACGCCGCCAACCGCGAAATCGAGCTGCCAATTCGCTCGTACTACACCCGTGGTTTGTCGAGCTTGGAATCGTTCGTCGCCACCCGCGGCTCGCGCAAAGGTTTGATCGATACCGCGCTAAAGACGGCCGACTCAGGTTACCTAACGCGCCGCTTGGTCGACGTCTCGCAAGATGTCTTCACTGTCGAGGACGAAGAGGGTGACGACGAGGGTTACATGATTTATCGTTCAGAGACTGAAGAAACGATGATCAGCTTTGGTAATCGCTTGTACGGGCGCTATACTCGCGATGCTGTACCAGGCTATATCGGCGCTAACGAGTTGATTACCCGCGAAATCGCCAACAAAATCGAAGCCGACACTAATATCAACGAGGTCAAGATTCAGTCGATTCTCTCGACCAACAATCTCGAGGGTATTCCGCGCCGCAGCTACGGTATTGACATGGCAACCAACGAACTAGTTGGTGCTGCCCAACCAGTTGGCGTTATCGCTGCTCAGTCGGTCGGTGAGCCGGGTACTCAGTTGACACTCCGCACCTTCCATAACTCTGGTGTGGCCGGTAGCGACATCACTCAGGGTCTGCCGCGCGTCGAAGAGCTCTTCGAAGCGCGCAATCCGAAGGGCCAAGCCTACATCACTGAAGTAGCTGGTACTGTCGATGTCTGGGAGGACGGCAAGAAGTATATCGTCCAGGTCACGCCAGAGGCTGGCCGCGTTGAGCGCTTGCCGCTCGAAGGCCGCAAACCGCTGCTGCAAGATGGTTCTAGCGTCAAAGCAGGCGATATTCTCGCTGAAGGTTTGGATAACAGCCGCCCGCTAGTAGCGCCATTCGACGGCGTTGTCGAAGCCGCCGAAGACACTATCGTCATTGCCGCTAACGCTGCCGCGCCAGTCCGTTACGAGATTCCAGGTACTGCGCAGTTAGTGGTATCGGCTAATGACCACGTTGAGGCAGGCGACCGCTTGACAATCGGCTCGCTCAACTTGCACGACCTGATGCGCTTGAAGGGCACCGAGGCAACTCAGCGCTATATCATCAACGAAGTGTTGCGCATCTACGCCGCGCAAGGCCAAGACGTAGCTGACAAGCACCTCGAGATCATCGTTCGCCAGATGTTTAGCCGCGTCCAGATCGAGGACCCAGGCGACAGCGACTTTGTTATGGGCGATATCGTTTCGAAAGCACGCGTCGTTGCCGAGAATAAGGCTTTGGTCGCTAACGGCAAAGAGCCAGCGCAATACGCGCAAATGCTCTTGGGTATTACCAAGGTGAGTATCTGGAGCGATTCGTGGCTGAGTGCTGCGTCCTTCCAGGACACTACCCGCGTACTGATTAGCGCTGCCACCAGCGGCCGCGCCGACCACTTGCATGGCCTGAAGGAAAACGTCATCATTGGCCGCAAGATTCCGGTGGGTACAGGCGTCCGTTCGCTCGACACTAGGGAGGATGACTCACCAGCCGACGAGTACGCCGAAAGCGTTGACGAGGAGGCCGACGACATCACGCCAGATGTCGATGCTGAGTCATAGGCAGACCCGCTCAAACTATAATTACCGCTCATATAGACGAGCGGTAATTATTTTTGCAGCTAATTTTTTGACACGCTGTATCTTTGCATATTCCAACAGCCAGAATAAGGCGAGACCTAATCTCGTTTGCCAGAATATGTCACCGTATCTTTAGTACTGCCGCCAATCGACTGGCACTTTTGATCAGCGTAAGCCATCCGCAATTCCCGGTTATTGTAAAGAGTGCAGGCAACCAGTATATTGCGGTTACGATCTTGGAAATAATGCCACAAACCGTCTGGCGTCTGATAGAATAATCCTAGATTGTCAGGCGCAGTCATTCGCTGATACAACACTGTGCTGACTGGAATTTCTAGCAGCTGGTAACCTTTCAGTGCGCCCTTGAACGGAGCTGGCTTACCGATGAAACCGTACTGTCCAGCGGCACTCACGGCCGGGGTATAGACCGAAACGACCGGCTGCTGCGCCTCAGCGTATTCAGCGTAAACTTTAGTGTCGAGACAGCGAATCTCCATCCAATCGCCGAGCTTGTCGCGCTGCGAAATATCGGTACTCAGCTGGCAAGTGACATCGTCGCGCGTGAAATCAGCTAAATAATTTGTTCTGCTGCCCTCCGAAAAGACCTTGCGGGTAAAGCCATCGTAGTCCATATTTTTCTCGATTGATTCGCGCTGCGAGGTTGATTTATCCTTAGGAACGTAACCAGCCAAACTCTGAACTTGATCAAGGTCGGGCACCACGGTGTAAAATTTCCTTCCTTTGACTCTTACTGGAGTGGTGATTGACGATTTGGCTTTTTCCTTGCCTTTGAAATAAACGTTAACGTGCTTGATAGTTTCGGCGGCAGTCAAGTGAGCTACCTTGGTCTCGTCAGTTTTTTTCTTTTCATCTGTCTTGACTGTTGACGAGCGAGCGAGCGTCATTACCACGATCGCAACAACAATCACTAAAACGGCAGCAACGCCAGCGCCAATCATAATCAGGCGGAATTTACGGAATGGGTCGCGCGGCGGCCGGCGCTGCGGTTCTGGCACTAACGGATCAGGTCGCGGCGCCTGTTCAGGGTGGCCAGCGTATTGGATATCATTGTCATTTAGCGGATTCATACGTTTATTATACTATATTGCTTGCGTTTTTAATGCGATAGCGGTTCAAGTTTAGTA
>NZ_PQNZ01000046.1:0-6367 GCF_004138385.1 Candidatus Nanosynsacchari sp. TM7_ANC_38.39_G1_1
TCTGTTCAAAATAATCTAAATTATGTGCTATAACGGCTTCTTTTAATCGCTTTTGACTCTCTTCCCAGAGTTTTGCATCGCCTAAATAAGCATCGCTGTCATCACGATAGCTCAAACGCACACGTAATTTCATGCCGAATGTTGCATACACTTTATCTACAACGCCCATTAGATTATGAATTTCTTCGCCAATTTGGTCAGGACGACAAAATACATGCGAGTCATCTTGCGTCAAAGAGCGCACTCGACTCAAACCACCGAGCTCCCCTGTCTTTTCATCACGATAATCAGTTGTCGTCTCCAGATATCTTACTGGCATATCTCGATAACTTCGTGGACGTGAGGCAAAAATCTGTGTATGGTGCGGGCAATTCATAGGCTTGAGGGCCATTTCATCACTAGTCTCCTGACTCTTTACAAGAAACAACTCTTCACCAAACTTTGCCCAGTGACCCGACTTTTCATACAAATCTTTTTTTGTGATATGGGGCGTCCACACCTTCTCAAAACCGAATTTCTGCCGCAACTGATTCGAATATTGAGACACCACCTCGCGCAAAATAGTTCCTCTAGGTGTAAATAGTGGCAAACCAACACCCACTAGTGGCGAGGTCGTGTATAAATCAAGGTCCCTACCTAGCTTTCGATGATCGCGCTGCTTTGCGATCTCTATCTTTTCCAAATATTCATCTAGCTCTTCCTGGGTGGCAAATGCCACGCCGTATATACGCTGCATTTGTAGGTTATTTTCATTACCACGCCAATATGCGCCAGCAACCTTAGTCAGCTTAAACGCACCAACCTTACCCGTACTATCAACATGTCCACCCCTACATAAATCGACATAATCACCTTGCGAATACAAAGACACAGTCTTGACCTTACTAGGAGCTTCATCTGTAGAGCCAATATCCTCACCAGACAATTCACTAGCAACGGTAGTACCAGACCGCTTAAGGTCGTTTAATAGCTCAATCTTAAAGTTCTGCTGATTTTCCCTAGCCCAATCAATAGCCTCATCTATTGCCACATCTCGTCTTTCGAACGGATAATTGGCAGATACTATTTTTCGCATCTCTTTTTCTATCTTTGGCAGACTATCTTCAGAAATTGTCGCACCATCAAGATATATATCATAATAGAAGCCATTGTCGATAGCTGGGCCTACACCAAATTTTGCCTGAGGCCATAAACGCTGAACAGCCTGAGCCATAATATGCGCCAAACTGTGTCTCATAGATTTTAGTTCATCTTCACTCATATCAATATTATAGCACGCTCCTTGCGAACGGATATCTGTTGTGATAGTATTATTACATCTGGGCGATTAGCTCATTTGGCTAGAGCGCTTCATTGACGTTGAAGAGGTGAGAGGTTCGAATCCTCTATTGCCCACCAGAGCAATCATGTAACTTGCCGTAATTTAGACGGCAAGTTTTTTATTTTGCATAATATTTTATGCACAAATACTAAAAGTTTTCCACGTCGTTATTCGATGTCTAATCAACATTTCTATGCGTCTGGTGATATATTTTCGTAGATTATCGAATTTGACAAAAAATAATACTTATGCTAATATAAAAGCATGGCTAAACAACATACCAAAACAAAATCTACAACATATAAAAAGCAATCTCGGCTAAGCTGCTATACCATTTACTACGAGCTCAAATAACGTAACAAGCTGGACTGCTTCGCTTGGTATTGTAATCACGTAAAGTAATTCAGTGTCTCGCGACCAGTGTTGGTAGTCTCAGCTAAAAGACTATAATTTTATAATTTTGATTTACGTCTAGCTTTCTTGAGAGCATCCTTCTTGGCCTTTGTTTTAGCACGCGACGATAGTGTTGCCTTGTCGGTTACATCAAATTTCTCAAGATATTTACCTAACAACAAATGCGTCTGCGCTGCCATTGATGCTGCAGAACTATAACAGATTGATATAACAGGCATCAGAAACCATTGCAAAACCATAAAAACGGTTCGCGAACGCTTATAGCGTTCTGGACGAGGAGGCAGCATCTTCAGCATCAGTAAAATCGTAATAAATATTCCGATAACTGCTACCTGTTGAATGTGGCTAACTATTAGCGGCAGAGCATGCGCAGAAATATTTCTGGAAGCTTCGGGATTGGTTAATAATGGCACCCACGCGCCAAAAGCAACCAATATTGACATCGTAGCTAAGCTAACATGATTATCAATTAGCCGTATAAATCTTGCCAATGTTTCCCAAAAAGGAGCTGTTCGCTGGCGCGTAAATAATCTGACTGCTACATATGGTATATCCGAAGCACCATACCCCCAGCGCCGCAACTGTTTAAACTGACTGATAAGCGTTGCTTTAAATGTGTCTGACAACACGGCATCTTGATATACAGGAACATGGATTGGCATAACACTATAATCACCTTTAAAGTAAAAATAACTGCGCCAATACTGATGCCCATCCTCAACAATACTACGCTTACTCCAGAAATCCATACTCACAAGCGCCGAAAGCGGCTGGCTATGAGCTGCAAAATTACGCAAAGCATGCGGCCGCATACTACCAATAATAGTCCAAAACGAATTGCCCGTTGCTAGCACCCGCATTGGCGCTGGTGCATCCCAAATATTACCAAAATACAAGGCCACCGGCTGATATGATAGTCTTTCGCGGTTAGGGGTAACAGCATATTTATACGCCACATAATCAAAATAGGTTGAGTAAGGCCGATTATCGCTATCAAGGGTTGTAACGATTACTTGGTTATATTCAATCTTTTTATTGTCGCACCACTGCTTGAGGTCATAGCCTGCATACGTAATATTTGGACCCTTGCCCGGTATCTCGTCCGGCAAATCTTTAGGGTGTTGAATAATCCGAAAGTCGCAAAATACGCCAGCGTATTCATCGCGAAGACGTCTGGCAGTCTCTGCCATCTGCTCGCCGCCGCGTTCTTCGTAAGCCAAATATACAATCAACCTCTCGTTCGGATATGTTGTATTATTTACTGACTCTACCGTCGGCTTCAATACTTCGTAAGACTCGTTATAAGCAGCAATTAGTACTGCATGATAAATATCTCTGGGATCTATGATCTGCAACTCGCCTTTTTCGATAGACAGAATAGTTTGCTGATGCACATCAGCTTCAAAATCTTTTTTATTAATTTTAATTTCGGGCGACTTGCCCGCGGCAGCCTGCGATAGATCATCAAGTCGAGCACTCCAATCAATTTTCTCGGCCCGAACAAGTTGCCGGTGTCCCAGCAAAGTTCTATAAGAAATGCCTATCGCCTTAACAAACGTAGTTAACACCAATAACAATAAGTAAATAGCTGCCAGAAAAGGACTAAGTACTGATAAAACTACTAACAAAATTAACATGCCATAGCTTATTAACGCTGGCAACATCTCAAAAAAACGATAAAGCTTCGACCTTTTGCCAAGAGGAATTTCTAAGTCTGGACAACTCATGCCGCCCGTCCTAAAGATAGGACGCCAAAAGCGTACATAGCAGCAATCAGCATAATGATAAACGCGCACCATCCAATTGCCTTAGCAGTTGTTGTTTTTTCCAATAGATAAAACTTTATCATTAGCGCGCCGTGGATGATAGTTACTAACGTGAAAAATCCAGAAAATAATAATAAATATTGCCAGTGATCTTTGTAAAAATGTACTTGCCCGAAAGCAGTATAACGCGAATAAACCGTAATCTCGCTGGGCGTAATCTGCATAGACACGGCAATTGAACAAACTATATCTAAAATTAGCATCGCTACGAGAAAAAGAACAAGAGTCCTATTCTTGAGAACACCTAATAACGACTTAATGATTTCGCTTTTCATAACTTATAAACTATGGAGCCGTCTGCCGGGATTGAACCGGCGACCTGCGCGTTACGAATGCGCCGCTCTACCAACTGAGCTAAGACGGCAATACGTTTATATTATAACAAAAGCCAAACAATCCTACCATAGAAAAAGCCCCACTTCGTGGGACGCTTTCTATGGCGCGCCCGACCGGATTCGAACCGGCGATCTCCTCCGTGACAGGGAGGCGTGATAGACCAGCTTCACTACGAGCGCAAACTATTCAGTGTGCATTATATATCATTACCTAGTTATGTGCAAGCGAAAAACGCCTACTGGTTAACTACCGCGCCGCCAGTTTGGCTGTTATCTGGAATGGTTATATATTCGCTAATCTTACCACTCTTTTTTAGCTGCTCAAATTGCGACTTAAAAGCCGTCAACGGTATATGAATATATTCAAAGGTTATCTTCTTGTCAGTTTTCGCAACAACTTTTACTATGTAGTAACCATCGTCATTAGTGCTCCTTGTAATACCGGATAAGCTGCCGACTGGAGTTTTTGAAATATCCGAAACTCTAAGTCCATTAAATTTACTGCTAATATCAACCGATCCGCTATTGCCAGCTGATAACTTGCCCTCGGTCGATTGTTTATTGATAGTTTCAACCGTTTTGGCAAAGTCGCCATTAGACTTCAATAAAGATAAGGCTTTATCAGCCTGATCTTTTGCAGTTGCATCCATAGCAAAGGCGACTTTGTTTTTTAGCAGCCCGTTTTCAACAATTAGCCGATAGTCATCAGCGCTCTCTCCGTAAAGCATACGAATCGACGCATCATATGTTTCTTGCGACACGCGGCCGTTAATCGTCGTGCGTTCCTGGTCAATAAAATCATTAACATCTTTTCGCGAAATACTAACATTATAGCGCTTAGCCAGTTTGCGAGCGTAAGCTGCTTGTTGGGCTAGATTCATTGAACGATATTTAATGTCGTCAAGCTGAACATACCAGTCTTTGGAGTTGACCTTAACCTCGCCATATTTATTTAAGTAATATTCAGAAGCTCGGTACTGCACCAAATAATCGCTATACCGGACTGGCTCGCCGTCAACACTGCCAACTGGCAACATTGCAATGCGAGAAATTCGATAAGCTATAGTGCTAGTATTCTGCATCGGATACATTACCGCCCAGCAACCAACTAATAGCAGAATGATACTGGCCATCGAAATAAGTACTGTATTAATAATCAGCTTATGCTTGGTGTATTGAATCGGATATTTAAACCTGCGGCCACCAGCTAAAATCTGTTCGCGATGCTCAGCGATAGTCTCGTTAGTAATACGGCTCGCCGCTGGAGCTGGTTGCTTTTTACTTCGCTTCAACTTTATTTTCTTCATATATTTTCTGTCTCCTTAGTTCGGCTTCGTGAACTGCATCTTGCAACTCATTATATATCTTGCTAGGATGCTCGACTAGCCGAATAACCAGATCGCCAACGTAAGTACGCATGATGATGGTGCCAAACTTGAACACTTCGCCGCTAAACCCAGGTATATTATAACTTATACTTTGGACCTTATCTAGATTTATTTCTACAACATCCCGGCCAAAGAAGCCGCGCTGAGTAATCTGGCGAATGCGCTCGTTAGTCACCGCGTACACAGTATAAAACCACATCAAGAAGTGATAAATAAACAAGATTAAGCCAAGCACAAAACCGCCAAAAAATATCCAAAGCAAATCAAGATTAGTCTGCCAGATCAAGAACGGTATTGCGCCAACAGTCATCGGAATTAGCAGCGAATAGAAACCCTTCCGCATAGCAATGATGTGCCGTCGAAAAACTAGCAATACTTTCTCGCCGTCGTGTAATCCTTCAAATTCTGCTGCCATAGTAATATCCTGGTACCCCGGACAGGAGTCGAACCTACAACCATTTCCTTAGGACGGAACTGCTCTATCCAATTGAGCTACCGGGGCCCTGGGATTAGTGTAACATCGCAAGCACTAGCGAGTAAAGCGCTCGCTAGTTCGATGATAACTATATAACTCATCATCGCTAAACCAATGCGATATTTCTTCTGCAGCTTCCTCGATGTTACCGCTAGCATGAATTAGATTAGGCACTCCCTTGCCTTCGCTATCAGCATATTGGAAGCTCATGTGCGAAAAATCGCCGCGAATGGTACCAGGAGCAGCACTCTTTGGTTCTGTCGCGCCGACAAGTTTGCGAACCAGATCAACCGCTTCAACGCCCTCAAGTACCATTGCGATAACCGGCCCCTGAACCATCATTTCTAACGTAACGTCAAACTTTTCTTTGCCGCGGCGAGTGATCATTTTGCCAATTTCTTCGTAGTGACGGTAGTAGTGCTGCTTGTCGGGCGCAATCATTTTAGTAGCGACTATTTTCAGTCCAACCTGCTCGAAACGCGTCAGAATACGCCCAACTAAGCCCCGCTGCACCGAATCCGGCTTAAAGACAATTAGTGTTTTTTCTACATCACCCATCATTTATACCTCCTATTTATACAGTTGCTTTACCGCTATTATATCAGATA
>NZ_PQNZ01000047.1:0-1587 GCF_004138385.1 Candidatus Nanosynsacchari sp. TM7_ANC_38.39_G1_1
CGTATCGTAACCCTGATCAACAAATCGGCGCAACCCGCGGTGTTCAATAATTTTGTTCAAAATATTGTGCCTGGTTAGTCCATAAAAAATCAGCAGCATACCCGCGTCCAGCGTCAAACACCACGGGCACAACGCGCCAATCTCAACATAACTCATATAAAACATCCAACCAGCAAACAGCAAGCCCGCCACCGCGCCAAGCTGCGCGCCCCACATAAACCACTTCGGAAACTTCGCACCCGCTAGCAACGCCACCGCAATTGTCACCATCACCGGCAGCGTCATCACGCCGATAAAACTATTAGGAAAACCCAGTAGTGCCGCTGACCAATGGTTCGCCACCGCCGAGCAGCTCATCGCCGCATTCAAATCGCAGTTCAGTACGGCATGCGAATTTTTAGCAAGCGTCAGCGATTCAATTGATAATACAAACGAAGCCAACAAGCCCAAGCCGCTGCCAACCAGCATCAATAGCGCTGCCAATTGCCGGCGCTTTGGTTCTTTGCCTGACAGCCGCTTGCGCAACTTCTCAAACATAAAAACTTACCTCGCTAATCGTTGGCAGCGGCAGCCCGCGCCACATATTTTGCATCTGGCTATCAGCACTCAGCGCGATAATCGTCGGATACTCAACGATATCGTACGTCCGGCAAAAATCACTGCCCTCAGCCGAATCTGGGTCAATTTCCTCAATCGTGTGCCCTGTCTGCCGATTAAAGTCATGTAAAAAATCTATAACTCGGCGCGCGTAATCGCTTTCCGCCCGATACACTACGACTACCCGCATTATTCCTGCCCTTTCTGGCGGCGCTGCTCTAATATTTTGACGAAATCATCCAACGTCTTGAACTTTTGAAATACGCTGGCAAAGCGTACATATGCGACTTCGTTACGTTTTGCTAGCTCGTCAAGTACAAACTCGCCAATCAAACGAGATTCAATTTCGCTCTCACCCAAGCTATGCGCGCGATCTTCCACGGCATCGATTATTTCCTCCAGTTCAACTTCCGATTTGAAGAACTTACCAACTGAACGGCGGATAGAATTTGCTAACTTTGCCCGCTCAAACAATTCGCGAGCTCCACTAGATTTAATAACTGCCAAATTCGGACGTTCGATTCGCTCATACGTCGTAAAACGCTTGCCATCGGGGGTTTCTCGGCGGCGGCGAATCGTAATACCGTCAGCCGATTCTCTCGACTCTAGTACGCGACTGTTGCCGATTTTAATCCCTTTCATTTAGTCCTCGTCGTTATGCTTATTTTTTCGGCGACGCCGCAAAAAGGCTGGCGTATCATCTTCGTCATCCTCTTCAACCGAACCACCCCATATATCTGCCGTATCCTCGCTAGCAAATTGTGCTGCTGCCGACTGATGCGATAAGTCCATATCGATGTCATCGACAGCTTCGCTAATTGATTGCGCTTGAACAGCCGGCGCTTGTTCTACTGGCGCCGTCAATTCCTCTGCCTGCTGCTGGTAGTATGCATTATCAAAGCCGGTCGCGATCACGGTGATAATTAACTCGTCTTCTAATTCTGGCTTCAAGGTGGCACCGAATATAATATTAGCATCTGGGCTAACAGC
>NZ_PQNZ01000047.1:2105-6076 GCF_004138385.1 Candidatus Nanosynsacchari sp. TM7_ANC_38.39_G1_1
CCAACAGTCAAAATACCGAGATCGCGCGCTACTTCAGCTACCACATGACCCGCTCCCGAGCCAGTTCCACCGCCAGCACCAATCGTCACAAACACCATATCAGCTCCCTCTAGCGATTCGCGAATTTCATCAATCGACTCGCGGGCTGCTGCTTCACCAACGGCTGGATCGGCCCCAGCTCCCAAACCATTCGTGGTATTATGGCCCAGGTGGATTTTGACATCGGCTTTTGAATTATGCAAAGCCTGCGCGTCTGTATTCATAGCTATAAACTGGACGCCATTTAGCCCTGCGTCTTTCATACGGTTAACCGCCGAACCGCCGGCGCCGCCGACGCCAACGACTTTGATGCTTGCGAATGTTTGGATTTCGCTCGGTTTTACCTCTGGCATTACAACTCCTTACCCCTTATTCTCTGGATCTTATTTCTAGTATATCACCTATGGCCGAAACCTGTTAAATAGCGAACGGAAAAGCCCGCCTTTACTGCCCGACTTGCTAGAATCAACCGCAGCACTATGATAGCCGTCAGGATTAATATCAACCAGCATTAAGCCAATTGCCGCCGCAAATTCAGGTTTATCAACATTATCGACCACGCCGCCATAACCCTTAGCTTTACCTTTACGAACAGCTACACCGAGCTGGGCTTTGGCAAATTCAACGATACCTTTCATATTAGCCGTCCCGCCTGTTAGAACAGCACCGCTCGGCAGGCGTCCGGCACGACCAGCTTTCTTCAATTCTTTGTTAACCGCTTCAAAAATCTCTTCTAACCGCGCCTCAACAATTTCATCGATATCGGCAATATCAAATTCTAGACTCTCACCATCGTGTTTAATCGAAACTTTGCTAGATTTGTTGCGGTTAGTAGCCGATGCATGTTTTAGCTTTACTTCTTCAGCTATTTCTGGATCAATTTTCAGTCCAATCGCCAAGTCGTTCGTTATATTAATGCCGCCATACGGTACCACGCCAATATATTGCAGATCACCCTCTTCATAGATTGCTACGCCAGTAGTCGCCCCACCGAGATCGATCACTGCCACGCCATTTTCCATCTGAGAATCGTCTAGTACAGCCTTAGCTGCTGCCATTACCGACGGCACCACGTCATTCGGCCGCACAGTAGCGCCCTCAACCGCCTTTTCGAGATTTACTACATACGGCGCCATCGCCGACACCACATTAGCACTAATCTCAAGGCGCGTGCCCGTCATGCCTAGCGGGTTCTTAACTCCGCCCTGCCCATCAATCGTGTAGCTAAACGGTACGACTTTCAATATTTTGCGGTTAGCTGGCACTTTGCCAGTCGTTGCAACATCTTCTACGCGATAAAGATCGTCTTCGTTAACTTCGTGGTCAGCCATACCAACGGCAATCATACCGTCAGTACGCGTACTCATAATGTGCGAACCATTTATACTAACAGTCGCATCATTGACTTGGTAGCCGCTCATTCGCTCAGCATCGCCCAGAGCCTTATCAATCGCCTCGGACGGTCCGTTCAAGTTCGAGACCGAACCTTTGCGCATACCGCTGTTCGGGTATTCGCCAACGCCAACGATTGTCGGCGTGCCAGTCGTCGTATCTACATGCCCGACCACACACCGAATCATCGTAGTTCCGACATCTATACCAACTGCATATCGAGATTGTTCTTGCATATAGGGATATTATAGCATAACCCGTATAGTTATTTACAACTGCGTAATAATTTCAGCGCCGTTTTCGGTAATCAAAACTGTGTGTTCAAAGTGTGCAGCCAAACTACCATCGCGCGTACGAATCGTCCAACCGTCATCTTTATCAGTAACAATTTTCTCGCCGCCCAGCGTCGCCATCGGTTCGATAGCAATCGTATCGCCCGGGTGTAACAGTACGCCAGTGTGTTTGCGGCCGTAGTTCGGCACATCTGGCGGCATATGCATTTTCAAACCGACACCGTGCCCAACTAATTCACGGATAACTCCTAATTTGCCGTCTTTCAAAACTTTTTCAATCGCAGCTGCGATGTCGCCAGTACGGACATCGCCTTTAATTGCATCAATCCCGGCATACAAACTTCTCTCGGTGGTCGTTAACAGGTGTTTGACTGCGCCTTTCGGCTTATCGTCAACCACCATCGTGAAAGCGCTATCCGTCTTCATGTCTTTATAAGTAATCACCAAGTCAAAACTCACCACATCGCCCTTTTGAAAGATATAATCGCTCGCCGGGCTATGCACGATTTCGTCGTTAGTACTGATACAAATAACCCCCGGGAAGTTCACCTCATCTGTTTTGTAAGTAGCCGAAGCACCATATTCTTTTATCTTGCCGTCGACGAACGCATCAACATCCTTTTCGCTCATACCAGCATGAATATAATCGCGAATATCTTGGAAAATCTGCGCTAATTTCTTGCCGCCATCGCGCATAGCCTGAATTTGCTCGGGAGTTTTCTCGCCAGTAATTAAACGATCCTGCATGCTTGCAGCTCCTCCATAATCCGATCGTGAACCTGCCCAACCGTACCTGTTCCGTCCAGATGAGCGATATTAACTCCGTGCTCTGTCAAATAATCAAGAACTGGATACATCTCGTGCCGATAAATCCGTAAGCGCTCATCAATTACCTCGGGCGTATCGTCGATACGGCCGCGCACCTTCAGGCGGTGCAGCAACTCAGCACGCGGCACCTCCAAGACAATCACCAACGCAACGTCCCGGCCATGCTCAGGACGATGCTCAATCAACCATTTTGCTTGTGCTAATTGCCGCGGATAACCGTCTAGCACTACGCGATCAATATCTTTGGCTCGGCCTAGCGCTTCACCGATTAGTTTATTCACCTTTTCTGGATCAACCAAGCCGCCAGTCCGCATCTGCGCAAATAGCTCGGGATCGCGCGTGTCGCGCAGCAGCTGGCCCGCGCTCAACCAGCGCCAGCCATTACGCGCTGCCAGCATTTGCCCTTGGACACTTTTACCTGCGCCAGCCGGGCCAAAAAATACAATCATGATACCTTCTTTCTGTTAATTCAACTTTTGTTTTACAATACGAGCAATCGCCGCACCATCCGCCGCGTTGCCAACTTGCTTTTTAACTGCGCCAATAACCTGGCCCATTGCCTGCGGCCCAGTTACGCCAAGTTCGGCTATTTTCGCCTCGATAATCGCCGCCAGCTCAGTTTCATCTAGCTGTTTCGGCAAATATGCCTGCAGAATCTCAATTTCCCGCTCTTCTGGTTCGGCCAAATCTGGACGGTTGTTATCGCGGTAGATTTTAGCCGATTCGTTGCGTTTTTTGACTTCGCGAGCAACGACTTTTTCGATTTCTTCATCGCTCAAGCCTTCATCGCGCTTGCCTAGCTTAACCTCTTCATCCAGAATTGCTGCCGTCAGATTACGCAGCGTCTCACCAACAAAACGATCGCCGCTAAGTAAAGCGGCTTTCATTTCATCTTTAATTCGCGCCTTCAGCGCCATTGGCTAGCGAACTCCCAAACGCAACTTCTGCGTCTTTTCCGCCTTGCGCATACGGCGAACAATTGCCCTGCTGCGCCGTACTGTTTTGCTAATCGGTTTTTCAAAGCGCATTGACGCTCTGGCTTTCTGCATCACGCCGCTTTGCAAAAGCCGGCGGTTAAAACGGCGAAGAACGTTTTCATTCGCCTCTTTCTCGTCTTTACGTGTAACTCGTACCATATCGTTATGCATTATATCAGATGAGGAATACTTTTGCAAAGCAAAATTTTACCCGGCCAAGTATCAATCCAGCAAAATAATATGCAACAGCCGCCCCTCAACCGTCCGCACCCCCTGCCATTCATTGACAGTTGGCTGGAACCACGCCACCACCTCGTCGCCTGGCTCGCGGAAGAATTCCTCTGGCGCGTTAAATGCCAGCACCTGCAACACTTTACTATTTTTATCACGCAGCGCTAATTTAACGTGTTGCCCGTCCGCGCCCATTCTTCGCACACTCAAC
>NZ_PQNZ01000048.1:0-5999 GCF_004138385.1 Candidatus Nanosynsacchari sp. TM7_ANC_38.39_G1_1
AATAAATTCATGGCATAAATCGGCGATAAGCAGAAGGAAGCCTGGCTGTTGTCGCCGTTTTTATAGGCGGTGTGCGCTACTAGCGACAACAAGGGGAAGCTTGTTAATTTAATAGCAACCAGCAGAATCACCGCGCAAGCAGGGAACGAATAGCGGAGCAGTTTCCGGCGTTTTTCTCGGCGGATTTTTTCAAAATCTAGTTTTTTCAGGTCAAATGGACGATTCTTACTCACGATTTTCTCCCTCCGACGGCATTATATTCTGAAGTTTGCATAGAGGCAAATAGATGTTTCTGATTTCAAAGGCCAGCAAAATATCAGCCACAAATATCGCTATCCAATATGTATCGTTGTAGCCGTCGAACGAGCGGCTGCTACTGACAGCTTTATCGACGGAGCCGTTCTTGACAACGGCGTCGATGGAATTTGGAGTTTGCCGGTGCGTGTACGGCAGACCTGTTTGACTGGCGATGTTTTTAAGGTTTGTCTCGTCGATTTTTGATACGGCATATTTCAAATCTGGTCCGCGTAAGTAAAAACCGTCAAAGCCGCCGCTGTAGCTTGGCGTTTTCATTTTTCCGCCGTTGGCAGTGCCGTAGCCCATAATCGCGCCGCCGCCTAGTAGCGGTTTCAAGCTGGCGAATGACTTTGGCGAGGCGTCGCTGGTCTGTTCGCCGTCGCCCAGGTAAAATAGCAGTGAGGTGCGCTCGGGATTTTTATGCTTGGTGCGAGTAATCTCCGAGGCGATGGTGTCAATCGGCGCATCAATTGAGCTGCCCATGGCGTAGCTTTCGCTGATGATATTTACTGTGTCAACTGCCGATTCAAACATTCTGACATCTGTCGATAACGGCGAATTAACGAAAGTTTTATTATTGAAAGTTATTAAGCTAAATCGCGCGCCGACCAGCTTTTTGGCAATTTCTTTGGCGTCGCGGCGCATGCCGTTGATTCGCGGCTGACCGTTGTTATAATCCTCGGCAGCAGAACTCATCGTTGTATCTATTACAACATAAACATCGACTAGCGGCGCGCCCCATTCTTTCACTTCGCCGGGAACAGCTGGGCGAAAACAAGCGGCAATGATGAGCAAGACAATACAGAACCGCCGCAGCCACGCTCGCCGGTTAGATATTGGTTTGGAGAAAATCCTCCAGCCGGTAAAAATTGCAGCAACTACCAGAATTATCAGCAACAGATACCACGGCAAAATCGGTTGCACTATCATATGCGAAGCCTCCAATCGATAATAATGAGGGAAATTATGATGATAAGCATGCCGTATAGCAACAATTGCGGCTGATCGGTGCGAGTAACGCGCGGCGTGCCTTTGAAGCGGGAGGCGTCTTGGGCGGCGATTTTTTGGACAATGTTTGGAATTGTGTTTTTGTCGCGCAGTGCGTAGTAATCGCCGTTTGTCGCCAGCATGGTTCGCTTCAATTCTGCCGCTTCGGCCTCGCGGTTTTTATTACTATTCGGGTAAATGCCGTATACGCGGATGTCTTTTTGTTTGGCTAATTCTGCTGCCTCGGGCAGGGAAATTATCGGCGTGCCAGCTAGTTGATTGTCGGTTCCTAAAATGATGCTCCGGGAGCGTTTGCTGTCCAACTTGTCGAAGCGGCCGATACAGCTTGCTAGTCCATCGCCGATCAGCGACGAGCCTTGTCCGTTCGAGACTATCGTACCGGATAAAATATCGAAATATTCCAGCGTTCCAGGCGGCGTCAATGCCTTTTCAATCAGCGCTAGCTTACTGTCAATTAGGCTGGCGTCGTCTGTCAAAGGAAATATCACCGCCGGCGAGCGGTCAAACAATACTAAACCGAGTCGTTCGCCGTCAAATTTTCGCGCCAATGTGCGGTAAGTTTTAATAATCTCTACGTCATATTCATACATCGACCGCGATACGTCGAGACATAGCACGATGTCGCGATTTTTTACCTCGGGAGAAACGATAGCCACCGACGACGGGCGGCCAGTGAGAATAATCATCATAACCAGCAGGAGCGCATGCAGTCCTAGTACAACCGCTAATAGTCTTTTATACCGTTTGACCTGCTGAATATAGAGCGGGAAAGTGCGCAGCCGCGATGTATTAGCGATAGGGAGTTTTTGACTAGGCGCGTCATGGCGTTTCGATTGGCTGTATCGGCGGAGTATAATCGGCGCGGCAAACCACAGCAGGGCGATAATTATAATTAACGCCAGCGACAATTGCCAAAAAACTAATTCCATGCCGCTACCGTCTTTCTGGCTAGCGCCGCTGCCTCGGCAACGCTGCCTTGTTCAACTGCGGTAAATTCAGGGATATAGAATTGTTTGATGGCGGTTGCCAATGTTTTATAGCGAGTCTTTTCTAGATCTCGCAGCGTCAACGTGTCAACGCGGTGGCCGTTTATTTCAACAACGAACATGCGAAGAGTTTGGCTTAATTTCTGGTGGGCTTTACGCGAGGATAACTTTCCGGCAGCGTGATTTTGTTCAATTTCGTCGATTAGCCGTTGGTATTTCTGTTTCAAATCAGTCAGATCTGGCGGCGTGTACGGTTTTGGTTTGAGCGTAGCCAGGCTGCGGTGAGAGCGGCGGCGAGTCGAGTAAAACACAAATCCGTACCATAAAATAATCGCGCCTAAAAGCAAGCAGCCGATAATCAGCCACAGTGGGTCATAATCTACCCATTCGCGAAGCTCAGTGCCAGCGTGCATGTTTTTGCCTTTCTAACAGTGAAAAGAAACTGCCGACGACGTCCTCTTCTCCAGAAATTCGCTCGCTGATGACGCCCAAACGCTCCAGGGTAGTGGAATATTCGCGGTAGTACAATTGCTGCTCGCGGTCGAAGTCAGCCTGCAGTTTCGTTTGTTTGCGGATAAAATAAGGCAGCGCGGCTAAATCGTCGATGTCGTAAAAACTGCGGTTTCCGTCAAGTCCTGAAGTGTCATTGACAGTTATCCATAATATCTCGTGCTGGGCGCGCAGCCGCCGGATAATATGCTGGTGCTCGCTGGTCAGTTCATCATCGTTGGCAACCACCACTAGCATCATCTTGCGCCGTAAATTGCGCGCAATATATTCAAGCTGGTTCACAATATTGCTCGGCGCTGCTGCTAGCTGAGTATTCTTTTCAATGTGCCGCAGTAGCTGTTCGATATGTCGATCATCGCCTTTGAAAGGAATGTAGGTGTTATTTTTGACGTCGCCGGAGACTAGTCCGATCAAATCGCCGTGCCGCAATACGATGTAGCCTAAGACTCCGGCAGCCATGATGCTGATGTCGCGCTTGCTGCTGCCGTTTTTACCGGTCGCTGCCATGTGGCGGCCAGTGTCGACTACTAGTAAAATATTATGCTTGCGGATTGCTTGGTAACGCCGGATTCGAATACCGCTACTGCGAGCAGTCGCTTTCCAGTCGATATCTTTTACATCGTCGCCAGGAATGTATTCGCGCAGATCATCGAAATCGAGACTGCGCCCCTTGAAAACCGAGCCGTATTGACCGTCCAACAAACTCCGCACCTTTTCGTGGGCGTAGAGATCCATCTTGGCTTTGACTTTGGCGAAGAGACTTGGCATATTACGGCACAGGAACAGCGTTAAATATCGAATCAATGATAACTTCTGGATGAACTTGGTCGGCGATGGCTTCAAAATTGAGGATAATGCGGTGGCGCAATACGCTGTGGCGTAATTGTTTGACGTCCTCTGGAATAACGTAATTTCGGCCGTTAATCAGCGCGAGGGCTTTGGCGACTTGTTGGAAAGCGATGCTGGCACGCGGGCTGGCGCCGTATTGGACGTAGCGCGCCGTTTCGCTTGGTATGATTGAGGCTGGATTGCGCGTTGCTGAGACAATTTTCACTATATAATTCTTAATGGCGTCATCAATGTATACTTTTTGCGCCAGGTTTTGCAGCGTCTCGACTGCCTCCAGCTCAATATTCGGCGTATTGCTATTATTTGGCGCCTCGCTTAACTTGCCCGATTCTATGCGTTTCAAAATCTCTAGTTCCTCGTCTGGAGCAGGGTAGGACAAAACTTCTTTCAACAAAAAGCGATCCAACTGCGCTTCTGGCAGCTCGTAAGTTCCTTCCTGTTCAATCGGGTTCTGGGTAGCTAGCACAATGAAGGGTTTCGGTAAATCATAGCGTTGTCCGCCGATGCTGGTCTGCTTTTCCTGCATCGCTTCCAGCATGGCGCTTTGGGTTTTGGCGCTGGAGCGGTTAATTTCGTCCAGTAGTACGAAATTGGCGTACACTGGGCCTAGCTCGGTGCGGAACTCGCCCTTGTTATAATCGTAAATCTGCGTACCGATGATGTCGCTTGGCAGCAAGTCTGGCGTGCATTGAATGCGCTTGAACGAACCTTGCACGCTGGCGGCTAGCGTCTGCACGGCTGTCGTCTTGGCAAGTCCTGGTACGCTTTCCAGTAGAATATGCCCGCCAGTCATCAAGCTAACCATCAAAGCCGTCCGCAAGTTTTCTTGTCCGACCACTCGCGACGAGAAAGCGTCGAAAACAGTCTGGATATTTTGGTTAGCTGCAGCTAGCTCGTCGTCGCTAATCGGCGCGGTGGCAGGTTGAAATTGCGTCGCTGGCTGTGCGGCAGTCTGGGATTGTGCTGCTAGTGTGGTCGCAGGCTGGGATTGTGCTGCCGGCTCGGTTGCTGGTTGAGATTGCGCTTCTGGCATAGCTGCGGACGCACTATTGTCTGCCAGTGAATCCGACTGAGCTGGCGCTGGTTCTTGGTCTGCTGATATAAACGGATTTGGATTCATGATAATTATTCCTTTCTATGTCCAATATTGCGAAATATTCGTTACCAACAAGCGGCACTCTTCCGGAGTGTAGCTATCCTTTTGCTCAAAATAATGCTCTGCCGGAAACATATGAGTCATGACGTCCAGGGCGATGTCTTTATCAGTTTGCAGGTGAAAATAATCTGCTGCTGTACTATCGACGTTGCCACCCAGCCCATATAAGGCCCTGTAGCGCACGCTCTTCAAGTATTCCAAAGCCATCGCAATCTCTATCCGGTCTTCGACGATATCGCCGGTCAGCAGCAACACTCTCCCGTTGAGGCCATCCTTAGAAAATGTCCCGTATTGATCGAGAATGCGATTCAGCTCAGAAAAGGCCTGGCGCTTCATGTCTTCTAGTACCGAGCGGGATTCTAGCTCAATGCCGTCGCGCTGCGGTTTTTCCAGATCAGGGTTCCACGTAAACATGCCTGCCGGATTAATCAGCCCGACCACCCGCGGATCGCCAGGGATAATGATTCGCTTGCTGAGCAAAGGAAACACCCAAGCATTAATCTCGCTCGCCAAACCAATGCAAGCCGTCAAGGCGTCTTCTTTCAGCGCGATAACGACCGCTTCCTGGCCCTTCAAATCGCTCACGCGCCCCGCCAAAGTCCGCCCCAGCTCGATTCTATTAATATAGTACATGCTGGTTATGATTATGCCTGAAAGCGCGGGAGAATGCAATTGCGGCTGATACTAGTCTGTTTCAGACTGTAGCAAGCTAGCCTGTACCCATCGAGTGTATGATTCTAGTCTCGCCGCTCTACCGCGATTGTGCACTGCGCCATCAATGCCACTGCTGCGCCGAGTGCTGCAAATGTTGGCAGCAGCAAGGCGCCAACCACGCCGGCAGTGACTGGGAATTCCATGATGCTTTCGCCTTTTTCGTTCTTGATGATAACGCGGCGGACGTTGCCTTCTTTGATAAGCTGCTTGACCTTCTCGACAACTTGATCGCCGTTGACACTAAATTCTTCGGTGCGGTTTTGTTCGCTCATGGTTACTCCTTACTTTTTACCGCCGCGAATTGCGTCAATCAGTTCAATTGGGAAGAGCATCATCGTCTTTTGTGATGGTTCGGTGGAGATGCGCTCCAGTGTATTTAGCGTACGCAGGTTAATCGCCCCTTGGGTTTTTGCCAGGATTTCGGCAGCTTGCGCTAGTGTTTCGGCGGCAGCTTTTTCGCCGTCGGCGTTGATGATGTT
>NZ_PQNZ01000049.1:0-5961 GCF_004138385.1 Candidatus Nanosynsacchari sp. TM7_ANC_38.39_G1_1
GGACGCGGATGCACAATACTTCTTTGGCACCCGAGTTGTCAGCTACCTTGAGGCGGGATTCTTGCTGAATCATTATTTTTCCTCCTCGGTGTCGTGATCGTAGTCGACCTTGTCGTTAACTTCGCTGTTGACGTCGCTTTTGAGCTCGACTGAGCCGACCGAGCGCTTGACGATTTCGTCGAGCTGGAAGCTCTTGCGACGGCTGATCGGACGAGTTTCGACGATACGTACCGTGTCGCCCTTGCGAGCATCGTTCTTCTCGTCGTGTGCGGCGTATTTACGAGTCACAGTATACTGCTTCTTGTAAATCGGGTGCGTTTCGCGAGATGTCACGGTAACGGTAATCGTCTTGTCAGCGGCGTCTGACGTCACGACGCCTGTCAATGTCTTTGCCATTACTTATTCTCCTGTTCTGCTGCTAACTCTTGCGCACGGATCGCGGTGAGTAGACGCGCGATTTCTTTGCGAATTTGGCCGAGGGCGCGCGGATTGACGAGCTCGCCGGCTTTGTGGCTGCGGCGGCTGTCGAGCAATTCCTGGCGCTTGGCGGTGAGCTTATCGCGCAGTTCGTCGATTGACTTGACGACGCTGGCGGTCTTGGCGGTTTTCTTGGTTTCAGCCATTATGCTTCCTCCTTCTTAACAAATCGGACGCGGACTGGCAATTTGTGGCCGGCGAGACGCATAGCTTCGCGGGCGATTTCTTCGCTAACGCCTTTCATCTCGAACATAACCGTGCCAGTTTTGACCTTGGCGACGTAGTACTCAGGGTTGCCTTTACCGCCGCCCATTTTCAAGCCCAAAGCTTTTTTGGTGACTGGCGTATGCGGAAAAATGCGAATCCAAATCTTACCGCCGCGCTTGATGTAGCGAGTCATCGCCTGGCGAGCTGCCTCGATCTGGCGACTGGTAATACGCTCGTTGTCAAGACTCTGCAGACCGTAGTCGCCAAACGCGACATAGTTGCAGCGCGTAGCGTTACCGCGGTTTTTGCCGATGCGGACTTTGCGGTGAGCAACTTTTTTTGGTAATAACATTACTTCAAGCTCCTTTCACCTTTGTAAATCCATACTTTGACACCAACGATACCAGTACCGTTCGGACCTTGAGCGCGAGCGACGTGAAAATCAACGTCGGCGCGCAGCGTATGCAGTGGCACTGAACCTTCGATAAACTTTTCGCGGCGGCTCATCTCGGCACCGTTAAGCCGTCCTGCGACCTCGATACGGATACCTTTGGCGCCAGCGTTGCGGCTGCTTTGAATCGCCATCTTAACAGCACGTCGGAAGTTAGCGCGGCGTTCTAGCTGATGCGCGATGTTTTCGGCGACGAGCTTGGCGTTTAATTCTGGCCGGCGTACCTCTTCGACATTGATACGAATCGGCAAGCTGACGATTTTTTCGATTTCCTTCTTGAGCTCAGCGATACCGGCGCCGCCACGGCCGATCACTACACCAGCTTTGGCGGTGTAAATGGTGATAGTGACAAGATTGGCGCTACGCTCGATTTCGACTTTAGCGATTGTCGGGCGCGACGAGAATTTCTTCTCGATCAAGTCGCGAATCTTGCCGTCTTCGGCTAGCCAAACCGCAAAGTCTTTCTTGCTGGCGAACCAGCGCGAGTTCCAAGCTTTGCTGGTCTGGAGGCGGAAGCTCAACGGGTTAACTTTCTGTCCCATTTATTTCTTCTCCTCTTTTTCTGCTGGCTTAACAGCTTTTGCTTCAGTCTTCTTAGCAGGTTTCTTGATAACTTTCTCGACGCCCGAGACCTCGACTAGAATGTGGCTCGATTTTTTCTCGAACGGCAAGGCACGTCCGCGCGAAGCTGGCTTGTAGCGGCGCATGCGCGAACCAGCGGTAACACTAAGCGTAGTGATTTGCAGGCTGCGAGCGTCTAGGCCGTGATTCTCAACGGCGTTAGCAGCGGCACTTTTGATGGCTTTCTTGATAGCCAGAGCGGCGCGCTTCGGCGTGTGGTCAAGGATAACTTCGGCGTCGGCAACGCTGCGGCCGCGTACCAAGGCGGCGACTAGACTGACTTTGCGCGGTGCCTGGTCAACGCCTTTGATCATCGCGCGAACTGTGTGAATAGTTGCTTCGGCCATTATTTCTTATCCTTTCCACCGTGCTTGCGGAACTTGCGGGTCGGACTAAACTCGCCGAGTTTATGGCCAACCATATTTTCAGTAATAAGCACCGGTACGTGTACGCGACCATTGTGCACTGCAAAAGTGAACCCGACCATCTCTGGTGTGATCGTGCTGCTGCGTGCCCAGGTTTTTATCACGGTGCGGTCGCCAACTTTCAGCGCTGCCACTTTTTTGGCAAGCTTCGCGTCGACGAATGGGCCTTTTTTGAGTGAACGACTCATAGACTACCTCTTCCTCTTAGCTTCGTGACGACTGCGGACAATCATCTTATTAGTTGATTTGCGGCGGCGGGTCTTGAAGCCAATTGCTGGCTTGCCCCACGGCGTCTTCGGGATGCGGCCAGGACCGGTCTTGCCTTCACCACCACCCATTGGGTGATCAGCTGGGTTCATGGCTTTACCATGGACGCTTGGGCGCCAACCCATGCGGCGGCGGCGGCCAGCCGAGCCAAGCTTGACATTCTGGTGCTGAACATTACCGACTACGCCGAGGCTAGCTTCGCATTCCAAGCGGAACCTGCGAACCTCGCCTGATGGCATACGCACCATGGCGTAATTGCCTTCTTTGGCCATCAATTGAGCCTTAGTACCAGCTGAACGAACCATTTGGGCGCCGCGGCCTGGATTAATCTCGATAGCGTAAATCTGCGTACCAACTGGAATACTAGCTAGCGGCATGCGGTTGCTAGACTCGACAGGAGCGTCGGCGCCAGTTTTGATAACTGTGCCTTTAGTCATGGCGGTATCTGCCAAAATGTAGTGGTACAAGCCGTGCTGATCTTTGACGCGGGCGATACGAGCGCTGCGACCTGGGTCGTACTCAATTTCTTCGACGGTCAAAGTCATGTTGGCTGGCATAGCGTGATTGACTAAACGATAATGCCGCTTCACACCGCCACCGCGATGGCGCACGGTGATTTTGCCGGTATTGTTGCGGCCAGCTTTTTGCTTGCCAGCTTTAACCAAGCTTTTCAACGGTTTACGAGTAGTTACCTCGCTGAGATCCTGCGAAGTCATACCGCGACGGGCAGGAGTGGTTGGATTGTATTGCTTGACAGCCATTACTTCTTATCCTCCTTGACTTCTTCTTGCTCGAAGACTTTGATTTTACCTTCGCTCAGGCGAACGTAAGCCTTTTTGCTGTCCTGGCGATGAGTAGTGCCAGGGTAGCGGTTTTTGCCGCGCGAGAAGCGAACAGCCTTGCCGCTTTGAACGAGCGTCGTTACTTTGGCGACTTTGACGCCTTCGAATTGCGCTTCGACGGCCGCTTTGATTTCGTTTTTGTTAGCGCTTATCGGCACGTCGAAAATGTAAGTATTTTCGGCGGTAACTAAGCGGTAGGCTTTTTCGCTGACGCGCGGAGTAACTAATACGAGTTTCATTACTTCGCCTCCTTTGCTAGCCACGCCTCGACTGTCTTGACGGCGGCTGGCGTGATAACGATTTTGTCGGCGTTCAAAATGTAGTAAACGCTGAGGTATTGCGCGCGCACCAAGAGGGCATTGGCTAAGTTATTTGTAGCGCGCATCAGCTCTGGAGCCTTTTCGTCGACGACGAGTAGAACGCGGTCTTTCTCGCTGCATTTCTTGGCGGCGAGGAATTTAGCGACTTCAGCGGTTTTGCCGGTAGTTTTGATATCGCTGACCAAGATTTTCTTGTCTTGGTTGGCGAGGGTCAAAGCTTGGCGTAAAGCGACGTGCTTGCTAGTCTTGGATAGTTTCTTGCTGTAGTTTTCGTTGCCGCGCGGCCCGAAAACGATACCACCGTGGCGCCAGATTGGGTTGCGGGTCGAGCCAAAACGTGCTCGGCCGGTTCCTTTTTGTTTCCACGGTTTCTTGCCGCCGCCGCGAACTTCGCCGCGGGTTTTGGTGGTAGCACTTGCCTGGCGGCTGTTGGCCAAAAACGCGTCGTACGCAAGTTTTAACAGCTCGTGGTTTGGTACGTCAACCTCAAACACACTCTTTGGCAAGGCTGCTTTTGCTGGCTTGGTTGATTCAGCCATTACTTAGCACCTCCTAATTTGATTAAGCCCTTCTTAGGACCTGGCACTGCGCCCTTGACACCAATCAAGTTGTCCTCAACCGAGATATAAGCGACCTTCAGGTTCTTGACAGTGACCTGTTCGGCGCCCATGTGTCCGGCCATGCGCTTGCCTTTGAATATTTTTTGCGGGTACATGCTGCCGATTGAACCGACTTTGCGAGTGTTACCCTTGCCGCCGTGGGTTTTGCGGTGGCGTTTGAAGTTGTGCCGCTTGATAGTGCCAGCCCAACCTTTACCCTTGCTGATGCCGGTAGCATCAATAACGTCGCCGAGCTCAAACTCCGAGACGTCCCATGTGTCGCCGACCTTGATTTCGCCAAGTTCGTCAACGCGAATTTCCCCGATTTTTTTCGGGGTCACACCGGCTGGTTTGACATGTCCAGCCACGGCCTTGCTCAGGTTCTTACCCGTACCATATGCCACCTGAACTGCGTTGTAGCCGTCGGTTTCGACAGACTTGACCTGAGTCACAGTCATCGGGCCGGCTTGGATTAGCGTCACCGGAATAGTGGTGCCGTCCTCGCCAATGATTTGGGTCATACCAATTTTGGTACCGAAAAGTGCTTTCATTGCCCTCTTGCTCCCATTTAAAAGCCTCGGCGGCTGGTAGTATCCGTTGCCCGGACTTGCCAATTCGCGCGAGTCTCTATAGTTAATATTACGCGTAATAGAATTACATCTACTATTATAGCACGTCTAGCTACAAATCGTCAATATCACGTAGCCTTATTTATCAAAGTATTCTGGTAAGACCTTGCCTGCTAAAGTTGCCGCTAACAGCACCGCAAAGCCGCACATAATCGACGGAATGCCGGAAATTGTCGACGGATCTACGATATTGACAAAAGTTGTCGGCACCATAAACAAGACATAGCCAATCATTAGCGAGTACAGAGATTGGCGAATATTTTTTGCCGCAGCTTTACTTTGGATATAAGCGTATACAATAGCAGTAATCAGCAAACCATAATAGTATCCCGCATAAATCGGATAAAATTCATCGCGATTTTCAAAGATTACGTAATTGCCTAAGCAGGCGCCAGCTTTTACACCGTCAGCTTCCAATAAGAAATAACCAACGAATAGTGCTGCCAAAATATAACCTAGAACTGGAATCCAGCGCCTTTTATCGCCAGAAAGTTGATAAATCAAATGAATACCCAGAGGCGGCAGCATAGTAATCGCCATATAACCGAGCTTTGCCCAGCCTAGGCTATCAAGAAAAATCGTACCTTCGCAAACATTATACTCAGCCCACTGAAACAGCGCCAAACAGATGAGCAGCGCCATAGCAATCCTTGTCACAGCGTTTAGTTTATAACGCCAAAACGTATAAATTGCCAAAATAATTTCAATCGCCAGCGTTGCCAACATCACTGGCGGCGAAAAGCAGTAAAGTTTCAGCCTCTTAAGTCTATCCATATGATGAATTATACACTATTGCGGTAGCTAATCGTTGTCGCGAGCAGTAAACCATTCACCAAATTTCTGCCAATGCTGAAAATGAGAAGGGTTAATCTCCGCACCGTCATGACGGAGTACAAATTCCTCAGCAATTGTTAACCCACCGCTATCCTCCATCGACACAACCTGATTCATTGATGTTCCTTCGCCGCGCGGCTCATTTATAAACACGCCAGTTTGATCAGATATAAACAGCTTTAATTGCTCGCCATCAAAGTACGCCACAACGTCATGCAATATAATTCTCCGATCATTTTTATCTTTCATCAAAGCCAAAAAATCTTCAGCCGTAAACCAATTAGCAACA
>NZ_PQNZ01000005.1:0-10165 GCF_004138385.1 Candidatus Nanosynsacchari sp. TM7_ANC_38.39_G1_1
GTAAATAAACAATGAATCATTTAGATCATAGCGGAGGTGGGCGTGAATCAAAAACCATTGCAAATCAATTCTGAAATCGGCGTACTCAAGACTGTACTGCTGCATCGGCCGGGCGAGGAGCTCGAGAATCTTACCCCTGATTATCTCAAGGACTTATTGTTCGACGATATTCCGCACCTGAAGGTGGCGCAAGAAGAGCATGATGAATTTGCCAACGTTCTGCGCGACCATGGCGTCGAAGTGCTGTATTTGGACGAATTGGTAACAGAGGCATTAAACAGCGATAATTTGAAAGCAGAATTTGTCGACGAAATGCTAGCAGCTTCCAAACAAGATTCGCGGCGAGTGACGCAAAGTTTGCGCGATTATCTATTGTCGATGCCGACCAACAAGATGGTGCGCAAAATTATGGCCGGTGTGCGCAAAGACGAGATTTCTCTACCGCCAGAGCATCACCAGCAGCTGCACGATATGGTTGAGCAAGACCATTATCCATTTTACCTAGATCCAATGCCGAATTTGTACTTCACGCGTGATCCAGCTGCTACGATTGGCAACGGCTTGACCATCAATAAGATGCATTGGCCGGCCCGCCGCCGCGAGTCGCTGTTCATGCGCTATATCATCGATCATCATCCGCGCTTTGCCGGCCACGATATTCCAGTTTGGTATAATCGCGACGAGAAGTTCTCGATGGAGGGCGGCGACGAGCTGGTGTTGAACAGCGAAGCCATGGCCATCGGTATCAGCGAGCGCACTACCGCCGAGGCAATCGAGAAAATGGCAACTGAGTTGTTCGCTGATTCTAACTTCAAGAAAATTATTGCTCTCGAGATCCCGAAGAGCCACGCATTCATGCACCTAGATACAGTCTTCACAATGATCGATTACGATAAGTTCACGATCCACCCGGAGATTCGTGACTTTGAAGGCAAGATGAATCTGTTTATCCTCGAAAAAGTTGAAGGGCAAGCTTATCCGAAGATCACCAAGCAGCATGATCTTGAAAAAGCGTTGTGCGAAGCGCTGCATTTGCCAAAGATTAACCTGATTGAATGCGGCGGTGGCGATGAGATTGCGGCAGCTCGCGAGCAGTGGAATGACGGTTCGAATACTTTGGCGATTGCGCCGGGCGTGGTGGTGACTTACGACCGTAACTATGTCACTAATGCTAAATTGCGCGAGGCTGGCGTCGAGGTCATCGAGGTTAGCGGTTCAGAACTCGGTCGTGGCCGCGGCGGCCCGCGCTGTATGAGTATGCCGCTGGTGCGCGAAGATCTGGACAACGAGCAGGTTACTGATAGAGTTACTTCGGCGGAGCGTTCGCTGGCAGCCACCTTGGCGGTACCAATGATTCAAGAGGAGCACGTCCGCAAAGTGGTGCCAGTAACTACAGATTCGACTACTGCAACGGTAGCTAAGCTGCCAACCAGTCTGAAGGGTCGCTCTTTCTTGACTTTGAAAGACTTCTCGCCAAGCGATATTCGGCTGATGCTTGATACAGCACACGACCTCAAGCAACAAAAGAAAGCGGGCAAAGCACACCGCATTCACGAGGGTAAACAAGTGGCTTTGCTCTTTGAAAAGACATCGACGCGAACTCGCTGCGCCTTTACGGTAGCTGCCAATGATTTGGGTGTGGCGCCAGAATTTCTCGGTAAAGACGATATTCAGCTAGGCAAAAAAGAGTCAGTTGAAGATACTGCTAAGGTACTGGGCCGCATGTTTGACGGCATTGAATTCCGCGGCTTTAAGCATTCCAATGTCGAAGCGTTAGCGAAATATGCTGGCGTACCAGTCTGGAATGGTTTGACGGATACTTTCCACCCGACGCAGATTCTGGCAGACTTCATGACTATTGAGGAGCATGTCGGCAAGCTCAACGGCGCTAAGCTGGTCTTCGTTGGTGACGGACGCAACAATATGGCAAATAGCTTGCTGATTGGCGCGGCCAAGATGGGCGTCGATTTCCGAATCCTAGCGCCGCGACAGCTGCATCCGTCGGGCGATTTGGTTAGCTTGGCGCGTTCAATTGCTATGGAAACTGGCGCGAAGATTACCATTACTGATAACCGCGCTGAAGCGCTAGAAGGCGCTGACGCTATCTACACTGATGTCTGGGTATCAATGGGTGAAGAAGACAAGTTTGCCGAGCGAATTGCCCTTCTCAAACCATACCAGGTCAACGCGCAAATGCTGGCCGAGACGCATAACCCGAACGTCAAATTCTTGCATTGTTTGCCATCATTTCATGACCTTAATACCGAGACTGGCCAGAAGATTCACGATCAATTCGGTCTTGACTCGATGGAGGTCACTGACGAGGTCTTTAGCGGCGAGCACAGCGTTGTCTTTGACGAGGCTGAAAACCGCATGCACACTATCAAGGCTGTGATGGCATTGACGCTATAAATCCGAGTTGAAGGAGGCTCGAACAAAATGGCAATCAAACAATTAGCAAGAAAAAAGGACGGGTTAGGACTCTGGTCGCTGACCGGCTTAGTGGTCGGCAGTATGATCGGCGCAGGTATCTTTAACCTTGTTCAAGGCACGGCTGAGGCGGCTGGTCCGCTGGCGACGATTATTGCGTGGCTGATTACGGGCGTTGGAATGATATTCCTGATTCTCAGCTTCCGCAACCTGACTATCAAAAAGCCGAAACTTAACGCTGGCGTGTATAGCTACGCTGAGGCTGGCTTTGGCAAGTATGTTGGCTTTAATTCGGCGTGGGGTTACTGGATTTCTGCCTGGATTGGTAATATTGCTTATGCAGTAGCCGTTTTCTCGGCGCTTGGTTATTTCTTTCCAGACTTGTTTGGTAAAGGCCAAAACTGGGCGTCAGTGGTTGGCATGTCGGTACTGCTGTGGAGTGTTCATTTATTAATCCTTAAGGGTGTCAAAACGGCAAGCTTTATTAATGCTTTGGTGACGGCGGCGAAATTAATCCCGCTTGCGATCTTTTTGCTAGCGATATTCTTGTCGTTCAAGGTCGGCTTGTTTAACCAAGACCTTTGGGGCTTAGCCGGCAACAACTTTGATATGGGCGCTGTGATTGAGCAGGTCAAGAATATGATGCTGGTTACCGTCTGGGTGTTTATCGGTATCGAGGGTGCAGTCGTATTTTCAGGCCACGCCAAGAAGCGCAGCGATATCATCAAGGCAACGTTGATTGGCTTTGCTGGTGTGCTTTCGATTTATGTGCTGATGACGGTGCTGGCTTTTGGTGTAGCGACTCAGAAAGATCTGGCTGCACTAGATAGTCCGGCAATGTCGATGCTGTTGGAACGCTTGGTTGGCCCGTGGGGCGCTTGGCTGGTTAATATCGGCTTGATGATCGCAGTTTTGGGCGGTTGGCTAGCTTGGACGATGTTTGCTGCCGAACTACCGTATCAGGCAGCTAAGAATAAGACTTTCCCGTCGATATTCGCCAAAGAAAATAAAGTTGGCGCGCCAGTAGTGTCGCTGTTGGTTACTAACATCCTGGTACAGATATTCCTGCTGACAATCCCTGGAACTGAAGGTTCAGCCTATAATATTGGTATTTCGATTGCTACTTCGGCTATCTTGATCCCATATGCCCTGACGGCGTTTTATCAATTGAAAGTTTCTCTGCAAGAGAAGAAAACCGTTAAGTACCGCGCCTTTAATATCTTTGTGGGTGTGATGGCTAGTGTTTACGCAGTATGGCTAGTGTATGCGGCTGGTATGCAATATCTGCTCATAACAGTGTTCTTGTACGCACCAGGCATGTTGGTCTACGTCTTGATGCAGATCAAGAATCGCAAGAAGATTTTCACGCTATACGAACTGCTTTTGGCGGTTGTCGTGATTGCGTTATTTGCCTACGCAGTACAACAACTGCTGGCTGGTGCGCTGGATGATACGTTAGGTATTAAGATCGCTGATTTAATCGGTCAATGATAATAAATAAAATGGGCGCGCCTGAAATACAGCGCGCCCGTTTTACCAAATGAAGGAGAAAAAATGTTTAAGCATGCCATTGTTCGCCGTCCGTCACATAGTTTGATTGATGGTATCAGCCAAACGCCAGAAATGGGCAAGCCGGACTATGATTTAGCATTGCAGCAGCATGATCGCTATGTCGAAATTTTGCGCGAATGCGGTTTGGAAGTGACGGTTCTAGAGGCCAACGAAGATTATCCAGACAGTGTGTTTATCGAGGATAATGCGTTGTGTACGCCGCGCGGCGTGGCAATTTTGTCGCGTCCTGGTGCTGAGAGTCGTCGTGGCGAAGCTAGTCTGCCGGATCTGCGCGAAGCATTGGCGCGTTACTATGATGATATTGAACAAGTTGTCGAGCCAGGCACAACTGATCCAGGCGATATCATGATGGTGGGCGATCACTATTACATCGGGTTGAGTGGACGCACCAACCAGGCGGCAGCCGACCAAATCACGGCGATTCTCGAGAAACATGGCATGACCGCCGAAACGGTACCGGTGACAGGCATTCTACACCTGAAAGACGATGTGGTCTATCTAGATAACAATAATCTGATTGTCGCTAAAGCTTACGAAAATCATCCAGCTTTTGCTAACTTTAATAAGCTGGTCGTTGATGACGATGAATACTATGCAGTGAATAGTTTGTGGATAAATGGCAAAGTAATCGTGCCAGAAGGCTTCCCGAAAACTGAGCAGAAGATTCGCGATTGCGGTTACGAAGTGATTCTGATCAATACTAGCGAGTTTGAGAAAATTACCGGCAGCTTAACTTGCATGTCGTTGAGGTTTTGACAACATGCCGGGTAAGATTGTAGTTGCACTTGGCGGCAATGCTTTGCAAAAGCAAGGCGAGGCTTCGGCTCACGCCCAGCAAGACGTCGCCGACGAGACAGCACGCCAGCTAGTGCCGTTGATTTTGGCTGGTTATCAGCTGGTAATCGTTCACGGCAACGGGCCGCAAGTTGGTAATATTGTTTTGCACGAAGAAGCAATTAACACGCCAGAAGTACCGACTTTCCCGCTCGATACGTGCGTAGCGATGAGCCAAGGGGCGATCGGTTTTTGGTTGCAGCAAGCGTTGATTGACGAATTCTCGCGCCGGCAGATGAAAAGCGTCGCTTCGACAGTTGTTACGCAAGTAGTGGTTGACGCTAACGATCCGGCTTTTAGTAATCCTACGAAGCCAATAGGCGTATTTTATCAGACGGAGACAGAAGCTCGGCAGGCTGCTAACGGTCGTAACTTCACATTCAAAGAAGATGCTGGGCGCGGTTGGCGGCGCGTGGTACCGTCGCCGAAGCCGCAGCGGATTGTCGAAGAGTATACGGTCAAAGCGATGATTGATGCTGGCGTGACGGTTATCACGGGTGGCGGTGGCGGCGTGCCGGTTGTTGAAACTGTCAGTGATGGCTTAGAGGGGGTCGAGGCAGTAATTGATAAGGATTTCACAGCGGCAGTAGTGGCTGATGCGATTGATGCCGAAGCACTGGTGATATTAACGGCAGTTGATGGCGCGATGGTTGATTATGGTAAACCGACCGCGCGCACAATTGGACGCACTAATCGCCAAGAGATGCAGCGCTACATTGACGAAAATCAGTTCGCGCCGGGTAGTATGCTGCCCAAAGTGCAAGCGGCCTTGAAATTTGTCGAAAAGCCAGGTCGCCGAGCGATTATCGCTAGCCTGGGTAGCGCCGAACAAGCCTTGGCCGGGCAGGTTGGCACTATTATCGAGAGCTAGCTAATCTCTATAAGTACAGCAAAATAGCGCGAGTTTTAGCTCGGGCTATTTTTATATTTTGATAATGCGGTTGACGTTTTTCGCCGACTTTCTTATACTTGGGTCTAGCACTCTGCGGTCAAGAGTGCTAAAATAGATTAGAAAAGGAGGATATAATCATGAGTTCACCAATCAAGCCAATGGCGCATTATGTCGTGGCTGTCAAAGAAAAGAAGCCGGAAAAAACAGCTAGCGGCATTTTTTTGCCAGAATCAGCCCAAGAAAAATCGGAAGCTGCTAAAGTAGTGGCTGTTGGTTCGGCAGTCAAAGATGTGGCTGACGGCGCACGGGTTGTCTACAAAAACTACGCAGCGACGACTATCAAGCTTGATAAGGAAGAATATTTAATTATCAAAGACGAGGATATCCTCGCTACAATTGAATAGGAGGAAATATGGCAAAAAAAGTTTTTTACGATGAAGATGCGCGTGCTCGCGTATTGGCTGGCGCAAAAATTTTGTATAACGCTGTGAAAACAACGATGGGGCCAAAAGGCCGCAACGTAGTTATCGGCAAAAGTTACGGCGGCCCGAGCGTGACGCACGATGGTGTGACAGTTGCGAAAAGTATTGATATCGACGAAGCTGATGACGAGACGCTTGGTTTCAAAGTTGGTGCCGAGCTCATCAAACAAGCTGCTAACAAGATGAATGACGTAGCTGGCGACGGCACTACGACAGTGACGGTTTTAACTTATCATATTTTAAACGAAGCTAATAAGCTAATTGCAGCTGGCCACAATCCGATGTTACTACGCAAAGGTTTAGAACGTGCTGCTAGCGAGATTATCAAAGAGCTCGGTAAACTCGCCGACGATATCCGCGGCGACAAAAAACGGATTGCCGAAGTGGCGACAATCTCCGCAGGCGATGAGGCGATTGGCAAATTAATCGCTGACGTCATGGAAAAAATTGGCCCGAACGGCGTGGTGACAGTCGAAGAAGGACGCGGCTTAGAGCTTGAAAGCGAAGTAGTCGAAGGCTTCACAGTACAACGCGGCTTCGTCAGCCCGTACATGGTGACCGACGCTAAGCGCATGGAAGCAGTTTACGACAAACCAGCAATTGTAGTGACTGATAAGAAAGTCTCTTCAGCGCAAGAATTTGTGCCGTTGCTCGAAATGATCGCTCAAACCGGTAAGAAAGATTTGGTACTGATCGCCGATGATGTTGATGGCGAAGCGCTGAGTTTGTTGGTGCTAAACCGGCTTAAAGGTGCTTTCAATACCTTGGCTATCAAAGCTCCGAGCGACAAAGATGTGCTGTATGATATCGCAGCGTTGGTTGGCGCCAAAGTTATCACCGAAGACACTGGCATGACATTTGATAATGTCGGTAGCGACGTAATTGGCTCGGCCCGCAAAGTGATAGCTACCAAAGATCTGACAACTATTGTCGAAGGCGAAGGGTCAAAGGCGGCGGTTAGCGCTCGCGTCGATCAGATTGAGCTGGAAATCGACAATGCCACTAGCGACTACGCCAAGAAAAACTTACAGAAACGTCATGCAGCTTTGACTGGCGAAGTGGCGGTGATTAAAGTTGGCGGTGCGACCGAGACGGAAATCGAAGAAAAGAAATATCGTGTCGATGACGCTGTGGCAGCCGTCAAGGCAGCACTAGCTGAAGGGATTGTGCCAGGCGGCGGTGTAACGCTAGTGAACCTAGCCTGTGGTTATAAGCATTCTAATAGCAAAGATGCTTCGGTATTAGCAGGCGAAGATTTGTTGATTCATGCACTTGAACAGCCATTCCGAATCTTGCTGAGCAACTCTGGGCTAAATGCTGACGAGTGGCTACCGCAGGTCAAAAAAGCCAAAGCTGGCCAAGGTATCAATGTCAACCACCCGAATGAATTGCTTGATCTAAAGTCGGCAGGCGTAGTTGACCCAGTACGCGTTACCAAGGAGGCCTTGCAGAATGCTGCCTCAATTGCCGGTACGGCAATGACGATGGGTGCGCTGGTTGTTGACTTGCCAGAGAAAGAAACGCCAGGTGCTGCTATGCCAAATATGGGCGGCGGCATGGGTATGTACTAAACCTATTCGTTGTATACCAGACAGCGTAGAGCCCACCGTTATGCGGTGGGCTTTCTTGACAAACTTGACAAAGAGCAATTTATAACCTAGAATATTACACAGTGTGAATTTACCGATTATACACGGTTAATCTCTAGAATTGCGGCAGTAAGGGGGTCTGTGAAACATATTTTACGAATTTTTAGCGGCTACTGGCTGATGTTTATCATCTTGGTCGGTTTTACCTACGCCATGGTGATGGCGAATTTGTGGCTGCCTGACAAAATGTCGGAAATTGTCAATAACGGCATTATCAAGCAAGACATGCCAGCGATTTGGCATAACGGACTAGCGATGATTTTAGTGACGGCGGCGGGTGGATTGTGTTCGATCGTCATCGGGTTTTTGGCGGCTCGGATCGCCACCGGTATGGCACAAAAACTACGAACGGAACTGTTTGAGCGAGTCGAGAGTTTTGCGCTGGCGGATTTCAATAAATTTTCCACCGCGTCGCTTATCACTCGCTCGACCAACGACATTCAGCAAATCCAGATGACGTCAATCCTGCTGCTGCGCCTGGCGTTGATGGCGCCGATCATGGCAATTGGCGGTCTGCAAAAAGCCATCCATAACGCGCCAGATTTGAGTTGGATCATCGCGCTGGCGGTGTCGGTGTTACTGGTGGTCATTGCTGTGTTGTCTGTGATTGCCGTGCCTCGGTTTAAGAAATTGCAAACGCTGGTGGACAAGCTCAATTTGGTGACGCGCGAAAACCTGGTCGGTCTGAAAGTTATTCGCGCTTTTCACAACGAAAAAATTGAGCAGAAAAAATTCCAGCAAGCCAATACCGAGCTGAATAAAATGGGTCTATTTCTAAATCGGCTGATGATGCTGCTTGACCCAATCATGACGCTGGTGATGAACTTTTCTAGCGTGGCGATTGTCTGGTTCGGTGCGCATTTGATCAGCAGCGGCAATCTACAAATTGGTAATATGATGGCGTTTTTGGAATACGCTATGCAGGTGATCATTTCTTTCTTGCTATTGTCGATGGTGTTTATCATGGTGCCGCGAGCGGCCGTGTCGGTAAAGCGGGTGGGCGAGGTGCTCGACACGCTGCCGTCAATTGTTGACCCGCAGTCGCCGCAGCAATTGCCACATGACGCTACGGGCAAAATTGAATTCAAAGATGTCACTTTCAGCTATCCGGATGCCGATCTGCCGGTGCTCTCAAGTATCAATTTCACGGCCGAACCAGGGCAAACCACAGCGTTCATTGGCAGCACTGGCTCNGGCAAATCAACGTTGATNNATTTGATTCCGCGCTTTTATGATGTGTCGGCGGGNCANATTTTGCTGGANGGCGTGGATATTCGCCAGCTCAANCTNGANGATTTGTACGATCAAATCGGCTACGTGCCGCAAAANGGCGTGTTGTTTAGCGGGACGATNGCCAGCAANATCAAGTANGGCAACGCCAAAGCNAGCCAAAAATTGGTNGAAAAATCNGCTAAAATCGCNCAAGCCNCCGAGTTCATCAGCGAGCTAAAAAACGGNTACAAAAATGANATNGCTCAAGGCGGCAGCAATGTTTCNGGCGGTCANCGGCAGCGTTTGTCGATTGCCCGGGCGATTGCNGTNNANCCNAATGTCTACATTTTTGACGATTCNTTCTCGGCGNTGGATTTCAAAACNGACGCCAAATTNCGNNNGGCGCTNGCCAAAGAAACCAANCATAAAACNGTNCTCATCGTCGGNCAGCGCATCAATACCATCATGAACGCTGACAAAATCATNGTGCTGGACGAAGGTANAATTGTNGGNCAAGGNACGCACCAGGAATTGATGNAANATTGCNAAGTNTATCAAGAAATTGCCGCCTCNCAGCTCTCAGAAGANGACCTGCAGAAAATNTCGGCNACGANCGCGAAAGGAGCGGCGTAATGGCNNAGCAAAGCATGAAAAAACGCCAGCCAGTGAAGATGGGCGGNCCAATGGGCGGCGGTATGGGCGCNGGCGAAAAAGCCAAAGANTTCAAGGGCACGGTCAAGAAANTNGCCAAATANTTNGCNGAGTTCCGCTGGCANATGCTCATGGTGNCGNTTTTTGCAGTCGGTAGTACNNTNTTTGCGATTGCCAGTCCGAAAATTTTGGGCGGCGCCACCAACCAAATNGTCGAAGATTATGTCAGCATGAAGGCNTANGNAACCATCACNAGNAANCTNCCNAANGGTGNNTCGCTGCCAGCTGGCACGACCNGTGCTGATGTNNTNAANCGGCTNCCGAACNAGTCNGAAATTGAAAGNCAAATTCCNTCNAANCAGCTCGAGACCATCAAAAAGCTGGATCTNAGCCNGCGTCCNGAATTTCANTTTGANGCNATTTGGCGGNTNGTGNNNTTTGCT
>NZ_PQNZ01000005.1:10170-22959 GCF_004138385.1 Candidatus Nanosynsacchari sp. TM7_ANC_38.39_G1_1
GTTTGTATGTGNTCAGNGCCATTTTCCGCTANATNCAAACCTGGNTGATGACCCAAGTGACNCAGACNGTTACNTTCAGAATGCGCCGGCAATTGTCCGANAAAATCAACCGCCTGCCGCTGAGTTATTTTGACAAGCAAACNTACGGCGAAGTCCTCAGCCGCGTTACTAATGACGTCGATACTATCAGCCAGACGCTCAATCAAAGCCTGTCGCAAATCGTCTCCTCGACGGTGATGGTGCTGGGGATTTTGGTGATGATGTTTTCCATCAGCTGGCAGATGTCGCTGGTGGCGCTATTGGTGTTGCTGCTGGCTGGCGGTGCGGTGACGCTGATCGCCAAAAGTTCGCAAAAACAGTTCCTCCGCCAGCAGACGCAGCTGGGTGAACTAAACGGCCATATCGAAGAAATGTATGGCGGCCATCAAGTGATGCGTGTCTTCAACGGCCAGAAAAAGTCGCTGGCTAAGTTTTCGCGGGTGAACGATCAGTTGCAGGAAAGCGCCTGGAAAGCCCAATTTTTGTCGGGGCTGATTTATCCAATCATGAATTTCATCGGCAATATCGGTTACGTTATCATGGCGATTTTGGGCGGTTGGCTGGCGATTAACGGCCGGCTGAAAATCGGTGACATCCAAGCCTTCATTCAATACATCGACCAATTCAACCAGCCGCTGGTGCAAGTTGCTAACATCGCCAATGTACTGCAATCGACCGCCGCTGCCGCCGAGCGCGTGTTTGAATTTTTGGACGAGCCAGAAGAACAGGCGGAGGGTAAGGATTTGGTAAAATTGACGAACGTCAAGGGCGAGGTTGAATTTGACAATGTGGTCTTTGGCTACAAAACTGACCAAACCATCATCAAAGGTTTGTCGGCGCACATCAAGCCAGGTCAGCGCGTGGCGATTGTCGGTCCGACGGGCGCGGGCAAAACGACGTTGGTCAATTTATTGATGCGATTTTATGAAATTAACAGCGGCGCGATCAAAATTGACGGCGTCAACATCGCTGACATGAAGCGCAGTGAGGTGCGGCAAATGTTTGGCATGGTGCTGCAGGACACCTGGCTATTTAATGGCACGATTCGCCAGAATTTGCTCTACGGCAATCCAACAGCCAGCGAAGAAGAAATGGTCGCCACCGCCAAGGAAGCGCACGTTGATCATTTCGTGCGGTCGCTGCCAGGCGGCTACGACATGGTGCTAGGCGAGGAAGCAACGAACATTTCACAGGGCGAAAAGCAGCTGCTGACGATTGCCCGGGCAATGCTGGCGCGCACGCCAATGCTGATTTTGGACGAAGCCACCAGTTCGGTCGACACCCGCACTGAAGTGCTCATCCAAAAAGCCATGGACAAGTTGATGCAGGGCAAAACCAGCTTCGTCATCGCCCATCGCCTGAGTACCATCCGCGACGCTGATTTGATATTGGTCGTCCGCGATGGCAACATCATCGAACAAGGCAAGCACGACGAACTGCTGAAGCAGAACGGCTTTTACGCCGAGCTGTATAATAGTCAGTTTGCTGAGTGATTAGTTGGGCGTTGATTATAAAAATATAAATTCTATACTATGATCATGAAAAGAATGATCACTGTTGTTGCGGTGCAAATGGAGATTGCGCCGCTGGATATCAAGCGTAATTTGGCAAAAATAGAAAAGCTTGTTGGCGAGCTATGTAACCAACAGCCAGTCGACCTAGTGGTTTTGCCGGAAGATGTATTGACTGGGCCGATTCCGTATAATTTAGAATACGCCTTGAGCGAATCGTCTAGCGAAGTTACGCGTCTATGCCAGATAGCGCGTGAAAAGCAACTTTATCTGGCTGCTGGTTCGTTCATCTGTAAAGATGGTAACAATTACTACAATACAGCGCTATTGATTGATCCGTCGGGAGAGATACAACTTCGGTACCGGAAAAATCATTTATGGATTCCTGAACGTCGATATTTGGTGCCAGGGAATGAAGCCATGGTTGTTGATACGCCGATTGGTAAAATTGGTCTGGCAATCTGTTGGGATTTAGCTTTTCCAGAGTTATTCCGTTCAATGATTAAGCAGGGTGCGGAAGTTATTTGCATTCCATCATATTGGTCAACTGGGGGTAATAAGCCAGCGCACGCTGAAATCAAGGCTTCAAAAATGATGATAGATACGCTTTGTCTGGCGCGAGCGTTGGAAAATGAATGTTTGATAATTTATGCCAATGGCGCAGGAAAGGCTAAATATTACGTGCACGGTAAGATATATTCAGAAAACCAGGTCGGACATTCGCAGATTTGCGCGCCGTTTTATGGCACAGTTGCAAAAATCAGCAGCAATAAGGAAGGTTATATAGTTTACGCTTACGACCGCAATATCGCTGAACGCGCCGAAGTAGTTAACCAGCTTCGTGCTGATATTTCGCGGATGTAAGCCAGAGAGCTGTCTTTAGCCCCGCCGCAAAATATCCAGCACGCCAAACTTTCCAGTCAGCACAGCCTGGTCGATAATGTGAGGCGTGAGAGCGGCGATGAGTTCTTTAGGCTTGGTGCTGTCTGGTAAGTCCAGTGTCGTGTCCAGCGCGTACACATAAAATTGATAACGGTGCGTGCCAAACGGTGGTTGCGGCCCGCCCCAACCAGGCCGGCCCCAGCTGGTAACGCCTTCGACGGCGCCCNNGGGTAATGACTATGAAACAGAAAAAAACTTCTAAACTATCACGCAAAAAAATCATCATCATATCACTAGTGGCGGCAATTGTGATTGCCGGCTCGTATGTGGCGGCAGCTTACTATAATAAATGGCTGCCATTCTCAGATCAGGACAAGGCCTTTACGGTTGACGATCAAGGTCGTGGAGTAAATCCAAACAAAACTAAAACTGAGAAAAAAGATACCAAAAATGTCGAGGATAACCCAGACAATAAGTCGGCTCGACCAAATACTGACGTGACGCCGCAGCCAGGCACTGATCCTCAGACAAAAAAACGATCAGTTTATGTGCTGATGACTAGTGTTGAACAATCAGTTGATAAGCACACCATTACGGCTAGTGGATTTGTGACAAACGCTGTTGAACAAGATGGTAGGTGCACCTATGTGTTTACATTGGGCAATCGAGTTGTTAAAAAGACAGCCGGAGCAATTCCTGGCCCAAGCTCAACATCATGTGAAACGATGCGCGTGAGTAGGGATGAACTGGGAGCTGCTGGTAAATGGACTGTATCAATTGAATATGCGTCAGGTAGGTCTCAAGGGGTAGCTGATAGTATGACGGTGGTGGTTGAATAGATGAAGAAAGTATTAGGATTATTACTGAGTGTAACTTTTGCAGTTATTATCTCCCAGGGAGCTGGGGCTTCAGGCTTTAACCCAGGCAGAATTATTGATGATGAAATCTTTTATGATTCACGGGCTATGGGTTCTGCGGCGGCAGTACAACGATTTATCGAGCAACACACACCAGCGTGTGACACCTGGGGTACTGGGCCTTCTGGTCACGGCAATACCAAAGCCCAGTACGCAGCACAGCGTGGCTGGCATGGTCCACCATATGTTTGTTTACAAAATTATCACGAAAATCCAAACAACGGCGAAACCTCCTTTGATCGTGGCGGTGGTGCTTTTCCTGGTGGTATTAGTGCTGGCCAGATCATCTGGGATGCTGCGCAGCGATATCAGATAAATCCGCAAGTGTTATTAGTGATGCTACGAAAAGAGTCAGCAGGTCCACTGTTTGCTGATTCGTGGCCACTAAGGTCACAATACAAATATGCCATGGGATATGCCTGTCCTGACAGTGGCCCGGGATATACTGCTAATTGTAGTTCAGAATTAGGCGGGTTTTATAAGCAGGTGAATAAGGCCGCTTGGCAATTACGAAAATATCGCAATGAAATCCAAAACTATAATTACCGACCAGGTCGAGTCAATAGAATTTTATATAACCCAAACCCTGCTTGTGGCTACCGAGATGTGTATATCGAGAATTACGCAACGGCTAGTTTGTACATCTATACGCCATACGTGCCAAACGACGCAGCGCTGGCGGCTTATCCTGGCACGGCACATTGTGGGGCGTATGGTAACCGTAACTTCTTCTATATGTTTAGGGAGTGGTTTGGTAGCACCCACGTCAACAGTACCTTACTAAGATCTCATGATAACGCAACAGTTTACTTGGTGTCTGATAATGTTAAGTATCCGGTGCCGAACTATGACATTTTGGCGGCATTATCTCCTCTGGGTGGTGTTGGTTTTGTATCTCAATCGTATCTAGATAAAATTCCGACAGGCCAAGTGGCAAACCGATTAATGCGATCACCTGACGGCACGGTGTATTTCTATGATTCTGGTATCAGACTGGCGTTTACAACCTGTGCCATGGTGGCGCAATACGGCATGGATTGTGGCCATAGCATGCTACTCACCGAGGCACAAGTAAATAAGTTCTATCACGGTCCGCGCATGGGGCATGGTTATAAAACAACTAGTGGTAAGCGATTCTATATCCAAAACGGTACGCGCCGTGAAGTTTTGGACGACAAATCACTAGCTCTGCAGCAATACGATCAAGGATATAATGTGCTGGGTGAATCAGCTATTCAATATCTACCATATGGCGCACCAATCGTTAGAGAGGCAGCGGTCGTGAGAAATAGGGATACCGGTCATCAAAAACTGATTAGTAACGGCACATTACATAACATCAGGCATTCTGAATATGTCGATCAAACTCTGCAATCACTCGGTGGTGGTGTGTTGCAACAAGAAAGCATCAACAAACTACCGCAAACTAGCCAAACGGTCGATGATTATGTTAAAAATCCAGCCGGGGAGACATTCCTCATCACTAACCAGGGCAAAAAGAAGGTGACAAAACCACAAGATATACCAGTCAGTCCGCTGGCGCTATCGGATGAAACAGTCCGCTCATTGCCGGGCGCTGGGGCGCTGGACGATATTGTAACCCTAAAATCGTCAGACAATGGCACGGTATATGTCATGGAATCACGCCAGAAACGACCGATAGTTGCCATGGAAGATGTATTCGCCATCACTAAAACCGAGCGACCAACTATTGCCTGGCTGTCGGGTGAAACTATCCGAAAAATTCCTTCTGGAAATGTAGTCTTTGCGCCAGGTAAGATGGTAAAAGCACCTTCTAACGGTACGGTATATGTTTCCGATGGATATGACACACTCATCCCATTGTCACACTTTGATCAAGCTGCTGATTTGGGTGTCAATGGCGCCATCCGTCAAGTTGATGACAGGGTGGTTGAAAAATATAAAGTCAGCAACCGAGTCTTGTCTCCATATGTCAGCTGCGAAGGACGCAACTATCTGGGTATGGGCGGTAAATTATATGAATTACACCTACCGTCACAAAACCCATATCCACTACAGAGCAAAACATGCGCCATGCTGGCTAAAGAAGCAAAACTACCGCAGTTCGTGGGTGATCCAGGTGGTACCATCTATCATCTGAAAAATGGAACCTTGCACCCGATTCGTAGCTGGCAGAAATTTGTTGATCTTAATAAAGAAAACCTCCCTATCGTTAAGATTTCTTACATAACGGTTGGTCTATTGGCTAAAGGTGAACTCATATAGCAAAACAGCGAACATAAGTGTATAATTAGTGCTATATGAATACGGTGCGAGAGAGGCTTGATAGTGTCAAGAAAAGGTTAGTGTTGTTGTGTGGTCAGCCACATAAAGTTTACCTTATAATTGGATTAATTGGCGCATTAGGCTTTGCGGTCATCACCCCTCCATTTCAGGGTCCTGATGAGCCGGAGCATTATATTCGCGTGCAATACATCGCGCATGGACATGTTATACCAGTCAACCCAAAAAGCACTGGCGCTAGTTTGCCAAAATCTGTTGGTGAGACGCTGAGACTAACGTTCTATGATGATGAGATTCGTGGTTTTTCAGCTAAAAAATATGATTTTAATCGTACCAAACAAGCTGTCAAAAAATCATTGAACCCAAGTGAGCGATATCAACCGCCCATGGTTTCATACAATTTCCTAACCTATTTACCAGCTATTCCGGGGGTATTTTTGGCTAACGTCTTTAATGTCAGTCCGGTTGTTTCTCTATATGTTGCACGAATATTATTAGCCCTAGCATCAGTGATAATAGTTTATTTTGCCCTTAAACTAATACCAGTTAAAAAGTATTTATTTACGTTTGTCGCGCTACTACCGATGATGTTGTTCCAGCAATCTATGGTAGGAACGGATGGAGTATCTTACGCTATATTGTTGTTGTTCCTTGCATATACGCTACGCCTGTATGTACAGTCGACCGATATCCAGCGTAGTCAATGGATTAAACTGGCTTTACTATGTGGTGCAATTGTTTGGTCTAAACCATTACTATATCTATTTTTGCCGCTGATTATCATTTTGGTGAAAAAGAAGCATTTTTGGCGTTGGTCAATTACGGCTGCAGTTACAAGCATATTATTACTTGGAGCTAATATAGTGATGGCAAATAACGCAGGCGAATATGAATACAGAAGTGATTCATTGCCTCAAAATATACAATCAGATAAACAATTACAGAATCTCAAAGAACACCCAAAGCGAGGCCCTCGTGTTTTGTGGAATTCATATATGACATCATTTGGTGATGATGAATCTCGAGGCGTAGTTGGTACTTTTGGTGCAGCTGATACGTTATATCCACTATGGATGGGTTATATATACATCTTTGTGTTAGGGATGACAGCAACGGTGTCGTTAGGAAAGGACAAGAGTAAGCTTACTATCCCGAACTCTTGGCGTTGGTTAGCTGTAGGTTTGGCCGCGGTGCACTTTGTTGCAGTTAATGTAGCTATCTATCTAACGTATACACCATATAACTTTGACATCATCTACGGAGTCCAAGGTCGCTATTTCTTGCCAACACTTATCATAATTTTCATGGCGATATTTTTGGGTCGAGGAGCTGAGCTAAAACCGCAAGATAAGAAAAATATCATCACAATCTCATCACTGATTATCTTATCGTTGGTGATGATGGCGCTATTGATAACGTTCCAGCGGTATTTCATGTATACCCCGTAACGTGAGGCGACTGTATGCAAAATATCAAAAAAGATTATCTCTGGAACTCGCTGGGCTCACTGTTGCAGAGTGCGATCTCTCCGGTATTACTAATTGTCATCACTCGACTAAACGGCATTGACGACTCTGGCTTGTTTTCGTTTGCATTGTCGCTTTCGGTGGTATTTTGGGCAGTATCCCTATGGGGTGGTCGGACATATCAAGTATCTGATGTTAAGCAGGAATTTTCGAGTGGCGGCTATGTTGCTGTACGCTTCGTCGCATCACTCATTGTGGCAATTTCCGCAGTAGTGTTTTGCGCCCTGAACGGATATAACGCTACAAAAACAGGCTTAATTATGATTTTAGTGACCTTTAAAATCCTAGAATCAATCGCTGACTCGCTGTATGGTATTTTACAAATTCATCATAAGTTATACGTCGCTGGTATATCATTAACCATGAAGGCAATGCTTGGTTTTGGGGTGTTCATGGCGGTTGACATTGTCACCAAGAATGTCATATACGGTACGTTGGCAATATTACTGGTTAATGTGCTTATCGTATTCCTCTACGATATACTCTGGGTGCGACGCGTTGAGACTATCAGTATAAGTAAAAAATTATGCAAAGAATATATCGCTCAAGCTATTGCCATCATGAAACACACGTCAGCGGTGTTCGTTGTAATGTTTTTGACGATGTTTTCACTCAATATTCCGCGGTATTTTTTGGACAAGTTCCATCCTGACCAAATTGGTTATTTCGGCATTATGGCGATGCCAATTACGCTCCTTGGACTTTTCATATCGTTTATCATTCAGCCCAATGTCGTGAATCTGTCTGAACTATTAGCAAAAGGAAAGTTGAAGGAATTTGCACGAGTTGTCAGTAAAATGAATTACATAACTTTTGGGATGGGCGTGCTTTCGGTTGTTCTAAGCTATCTGATTGGTGTCTGGGTGCTTAATACTATTTTTGGCATCAATATTAATAATTTCCAACTCGATTTAACAATTATTGTTATCGGTGCAGCGGCAAATGCTTTTGTGTCGATTTATGTTAACCTGCTAATCATCATGCGTCGGTTCAAAGGACAATTCTACACATTGCTACTCACGGATATTTTGGCGGTAGTGGTATCCATGTGTCTGATTGAGCGGTTGGCGATGTTGGGTAGTGTGTTGGTTTTTATGATGATTAGCTTGTTACAAGTGACACTTCTGTTAGTTATCTACAAGCGGTCGCTAAAAGATGCTATAATAATTGACAAAGATGAAGGGGAGTTATGAGTAAAAAATACGTAATCTTAGGAGCAAGTGGACAACTAGGTAAGGCATTGTGTACCATGTTTCCAGATGCTAAGGCATTATCACGAGAAGAGTTGGATATAGCCGATGAGGAACAAGTAAAGGCGTTTGACTGGTCAAAATATGACGTTATTATCAATGCAGCAGCTTTGGTTAATGCTGATGGTTCTGAGACAGACGAGTTGCGTGCTAAGACGTGGCTAGCTAATGCTTATGGTCCACGCAACCTCGCCAAAATTGCGATTGAGCAAAACAAAACCCTTGTTCATTATTCGTCAGATTATGTTTGGGATGGTCGTGAAAAGAACCATCAAGACGATGAAGTTGTTGCACCGCTACTGGTCTATGGAGAAAGTAAAGCGGCAGGTGATTTGGTTGTTAGTTTGGTACCAAAACACTACATTATGCGAGTGTCATGGGTTGTTGGCGACGGCCACAATATGCCAAAAACTATGAAAAACTTGGCGGATATGCGTATCAATCCAAAAGTCGTCGATGACCAATTTGGTCGGCTGACGTTTGCGTCAGAGATCGCTCGAGCTACCAAGTATTTTTTGGATAATAACGTGACATACGGACTGTATAATGTATCAAATAGTGGTCCAGTCAAATCATGGTATGAGATTACTGCTGACGTTTTTGAGTATGCTGGACATGACCGTAATCGTGTGCAGCCAATCTCTACCGAGGAGTACGCTGCCAATAAGCCAGGTTTTGCACCGCGACCGCTCAATAGTGATATGGATTTGTCAAAATTGCGTCAAACGGGTTTTACACCAAGTGATTACACAGGCCTGTTGAAAGATTATGTTAACCAGTTACCGGTGAATGAATAGGAGATAGTGACCGTGAATAAAGGAATTCTAAACGTTATATATCAGAGTGATGACAATTATGCGGTAGTGAGTGCAATTTCTATTGTGTCACTTTTAGAAAACAACAAACATTTGAAAGAGATTAATATTTTTTACCTCGGACACCAGCTCAAAAAAGCCAGCATCAATAAATTCAACAAAATGGTTGGTAACTACCAGAACGCCACAATTACGTTTGTTGATGTCTCAAGTTACCCTGATGAGCTGAAAGAGATCGGTGTCAAGGCTTGGAAAGGTTTGTATATTACGTGGTATAAAATGCTGGCGTTTGCTAAGCTTGATATCAAAACAGACCGAGTTTTATACATTAACCCACACACGGTTATCAGCGGAGCACTCGATGGTCTTTTAGAGCTTGATTTTGAAGATAATGTAATGGCGCTGTCATATGACGCTACCATGGTGAATGCGCATAAAGATGTCATCGGCCTGAAGCCAACCGACGGCTACTTTAACTGCGGAATTATGCTGATTAACCACAAAAAATGGATGAAAGATAAGATTGATGCTAAGATGCGCGAGCATTTGCGGCACAATCATTATGAGGTGGCTGATCAAGATTTGTGTAATGTATTTTTCAAAGGCAAGATCAAGAAGGTTGGTGTGGAATATAACTTTTCGACCGTTTTCTATGGCTATGACATTAAAAAATATATCAAAGCTAACGGTTTCTTGTCTGAAAGCTTTTATAGCTATGATGAGATCATGGAGAGTTACTATACGCCGAAGATTATTCACTCACAGTTTGGTATGAATGGTCGGCCATGGCAGCAAGGTAACGAAAACCCAGTTGGTATTTTATGGCGTAAGTATCTACATCTGACGCCATGGAAAAATACTACAATGCCAGTAGCCAAAAAAGATATGAACTGGCGACTGTATGATTTGTTACCACAATCGATAATCGTTAAACTGTATGCGTGGGCGGTTAATCGCAAATTTGCAAGGAAAAAATAATGAGCAGTAAATCGCAACATACCTTTGTCGTCTTAGCCTATAAAGAATCACCATTTTTGGAAGATTGTATTAAATCTGTGATGAACCAGCAATATAACAGCGATGTTGTAATTGCTACATCAACACCAAATAATTTTATTGATGCTATCGCTAAAAAGTATGACCTAAAAGTGATTGCTCGACCAGAAAAAGACAGAGGCAAAGGCGCGGCGAGTGATTTTGATTTTGGGCTGTCAGTTTCTAAAACCACACTAACCACGGTCGCTAACCATGATGAGATATATGACTATAATTATTCTTCAGAGGTGGTTGCGTATTATGAAAAACACCAGGATAGTTGCATTATCTTTACCAGGGCATATGATATCAAAGGTAACTTTGCGATTACTAAGTCCTTGAATTTAGTTATTAAAAACATGCTCTGCTGGCCGCTGGCAATTTCCAAAAAAAGTCGATTTACCAAAAGGTTACTTCTGTCGTTTGGCGATCCAATTTGCTGTCCAGCCGTAACTTTTGTAAAAGGTCACTACAAACTCCCGGTTTTTGAGTCTGATTTGATAGCAACGTTTGATTATTGGGCATGGGAAAAATTGTCTAAAAACGCTTATGGCTTTGGGTGTATCAAAAAATCACTAATGGGTCATCGCATTCACGAAGGTTCAATCACCACCAAAGCGATCGGTGACAATGCTCGTGCCAGGGAAGAATATATGATCTTGTCAAAGTTTTGGCCAAAACCGATAGCTAAAATCATCTCATCAGTATATCGACTCAGTGAGCGGAGTAACGGGTGAAGATTGCTATCACTGGAGCAAGTGGATATATTGGGCGTCACATTGCTGCGCTAGCTAAAAAGAATGGCCATGAGGTAATAGCTATTGATAGGTCGAGTGATATCGATATTTTTGCTCAACACGATAATGTATTTGAAGCGTTACAAAAACCGGATGTTTTACTGCATTTAGCCTGGCGAGATGGCTTTCGACATAATTCACCAGAACATATGAAAAATCTCTCTCATCACTACGAGTTCTTGCGGTCATATATACATGATGGTGGCAAGAATGTGGCTGTGATGGGTAGTATGCATGAAGTTGGTTACTGGGAAGGCGCAATCGATGAGCAGACACCATGTAATCCACTGTCTCAATACGGCGTTGCTAAAAATGCCTTACGGCAAAGTATAATGCTGCTCGCAAAAGATCACGACATTAGCTTATATTGGCTGCGTGGTTTTTATATCTACGGTGATGATATTGGTGGTCACTCGATATTTTCTAAAATCGCACAAGCTGCTACTGACGGTAAAACTGAGTTTCCTTTCACGACAGGCAAAAATAAATATGATTTTTTGCATATTGATGAATTTTCAGACCAAGTATTGACAGCCATCACCCAGGATGATATAACAGGAATTATCAATATTTGTTCTGGTAAACCGGTGAGCTTGGCAGAGCGAGTCGAACAATACATACAAGACAATCACTACAATATCAAGTTACAATATGGAGCTTTTCCAGACAGACCATATGATTCGCCGGCAGTTTGGGGTGATGACTCAAAGATAAGAATGATCAAAGGCTAGATAGTACACCTATTTTTTAGACAGTCTGATCGATAATTCTTGATGTAGGTCACGCAGCCTACGTTCGTTTTGGTCGATACGTTGGCGCTGTGTGTTAGCGATATAGAATAGTAGGATGATGGTGGTGGTTTGTAGAATATCAAACAGGCTGAGTTCTGATGAATCAAGCGGCGGATGCCCAAGTGAGATGTTATACATCGGGAATGAACCGACTAGTACAACCATGATGACTAGCCAGATGATGAGTTGATGACGAAAGCGTGCCGTGCTGACCTTGCGTAGTTTGTATTGAGTGATGATATTGATCAGTGCCGCCAGGATAATCGGCACATTAAGTAGTACGAGGATAAGGTATCTCATTCGAATAACTCCATTAGGCGTTGCTTGAACAGTCGTTTAACAATGTTGATGGCGTTCCAGTTATTTTGACCTTTGGCGCGAGAATAGTCAGTGTAAATTGCTTTGATCGGGTATTCGGAAATAACCATACCTGCTTGTTTGGCGCGCCAAATCATTTCTGAACAAAACTCATAACCAGTCGATTTCCAGTCAAGGTTGTCAATCGCCTTTCGTGAGTAAACCCGCAGACCAGATTGTGAATCGGTAACATTGATGCCAAACAGGGCGTAGGTGATGAAGCTGAGGCCTTTATTTCCCAGAACCTTCGTTTTAGACATACCTTCACTGTTGATGAGTCGACTACCAATGAGCAGGTCGGTATCAGAGGTGTCGCTTTGCCGAATCCCCGCCAGAACATCATCTGGGTCGTGCTGACCATCAGCGTCCATGGTGGCGGCGATATCGTAGCCGTGCTGCCGTGCATAGGCAAGACCAGTCAATGTGGCACCGCCAGCACCAGAGTTTAAAATGTGATCAACGGTGATGGCACCACCTTTTTTAGCTTGTTCAAGTGTATCGTCTTTTGATCCGTCATTAACGAGTATCACGTCAATCAAATAGTCTTTTTTAGCTTTTGAGAAAACTTTTTTGGTTTTTTTAATTACAGCTTCAATGACAGCCG
>NZ_PQNZ01000050.1:0-5871 GCF_004138385.1 Candidatus Nanosynsacchari sp. TM7_ANC_38.39_G1_1
AAGGAGAGCGCTTGAGCTGTTGTATCTTTAAAAGGTACAACAGCTTTTTGTTTTCAAGGAAAGAAGGAGAGGATGCTGAGCAGGTTTAGTACGCATTTTAAACCTGACGTTTACAAGTGTCGATTTTATGGTATAATGTGGGTATTAATAGACAATCTGAGCGACTGTAAATAGGGAGTGATTTCGTTATGAGTAAACAAAAAAATGATGGTTCGTATGATAGTTCGCAGATCCAAGTTCTTGAAGGTCTCGAACCAGTACGCAAACGTCCAGGAATGTATATTGGTAGCACGGGATATGATGGTATACACCATTTAATTAAGGAAATCGCTGATAACTCGGTAGACGAAGCTATAGCTGGTTATGGGTCGCGAGTTGATGTGAGATTGTTGGCAGATGGCGGTGTGACAGTAACTGATAATGGTCGTGGTATTCCAGTAGATAAGCACCCTAAGACTGGCATTAGTACGCTTGAGACAGTCCTGACTGTGCTGCATGCTGGCGGTAAATTCGGCGGCGGCGGCTACAAGGTGTCAAGCGGTTTGCATGGTGTTGGTTCTAGCGTGGTTAACGCTCTATCTACTAAGCTGATTGCTGAAGTTGTTAGGGGCGGTATGCTATATCGTATCGAATTTTCTCGCGGTAAAACTGTGGTACCGCTCAAGAAAATAGGAAAAACCGATCGGCCAGATGGCACCTGTATCACGTTCTATCCAGATGCTGAAATCTTTAAGGAGACAATTAAATTTGATTATAAATGGGTGGTAAATTATTTACGCCATCAGGCATATCTAACTAAAGGTGTTTATACCTCTGTTTATGATGAGCGTACTCACGAGCGCCAGGCATTCTACTTCGAGGGTGGCATCAAGAGCTATGTCAAGAATTTGAATAAGGGTAAAGATGTGCTTGGCGATGAGATATTCTATGTCGATAAGCAAGTCAGCGATTCGGTTGTCGAAATAGCAGTACAATACAACGATTCCTACATCGAAACCGTTAAGCCGTTTGCAAATAACGTTTTGACGCCAGATGGCGGCACGCACTTGGTCGGATTTAGGTCAGCACTTACCAGGGTAATCAATGATTATGCCCGTAAAAATAGCCTGCTCAAAGAAAAAGAAGATAACTTGACTGGCGATGATATCCGCGAGGGCCTGACGTCGGTGATATTGGTAAAATTGCCAGATCCGCAGTTCGAAGGTCAGACTAAAAATAAACTAGGTAATCCAGAGGTGCGTCGCTATGTCGAGCAAGTAATGAACGAATATTTCGCATATTATCTAGAGGAAAATCCAGCTATTGCTAAAAAAATTATCAATAAAGCCTTGTTAGCGGCGCGAGCGCGCAAGGCAGCGCGGGCAGCGCGGGATAATGTAATTCGCAAAGGAGCGCTTGACGGTGCTAGTTTGCCTGGCAAATTAGCTGATTGTTCTAGTAAAGATCCGTCGGAATGTGAATTGTATATAGTTGAGGGAGATTCGGCTGGCGGTTCAGCAAAAACTGGCCGCGATAGCCGTACGCAGGCGATTTTGCCTCTGCGCGGTAAAGTGCTCAATACCGAGCGGGCTCGCTTAGACAAAATGTATGCCAATCGAGAGATCTTGAGCTTGATCAAAGGGGTAGGCGTAGGTATTGGCGATGCTTTTGATATTCGCGGACTACGCTATCACAGGATTATTATCATGACCGATGCCGATGTCGATGGCAGCCACATCGCGACTCTGCTGATGACGTTTTTCTTCCGCTATATGCGGCCAGTTGTGGAGGGTGGGCACATATATCTAGCTAAACCGCCACTGTTTAAGCTGAAATTATCCCAAAGCAAACAAGAGTATTTATACAACGAAGAGGCGCTTGAAGCGCGGTACGATGAGCTAATTGCGGCACGCAAAGAGAAAGGTGTTCAGATTGATTTAAACGATTCGCGGGCAAAACAAGCTGGCCTGAGCGAGTCGGCCCTACAACGCTATAAGGGTCTCGGTGAAATGGATGCTAGTCAACTCTGGGAAACGACTATGAACCCGGAAAATCGAGTGCTGGTACAGGTTAAGCTCGAGGATGCTGAGCGCGCTGATGCTATCTTTACGAAGTTAATGGGCGATGATGTCGAAGTGCGCAAGAATTTTATTCAAGCTAATGCTAATAAAGTCAGTCTTGATGAGCTAGATGTGTAAATGGACGAGAAGAAGGATAGGAATATGAAACCAGAGTCAAAAAAACCAGTCGAAGGCGAGATTATTGAGCAGACTAACGGCGCTAGCCATTCAAAGTCTGTCGAAATTCGAACAGTAGAAGATGTTATGGAGGATAGTTTTATCCGGTATTCAATGTCGGTCATCGTTGACCGTGCTTTACCGGACGTACGCGATGGTATGAAGCCAGTTCATCGCCGTATTGTGTATGTGATGGACAAAATGGGTATCGGGCCGACAGCTAAGACCGTGAAAAGTGCGCAGATTGTCGGTGAAGTGATGGGTAAATACCATCCGCACGGCGACAGCTCGATTTATGATGCGATGGTGCGTATGGCTCAAGATTGGGTGGAGCGCTATCCGTTGGTTCAGGGCCAAGGTAACTTTGGTTCAATGGACGGCGACCCGCCAGCAGCTATGCGTTATACCGAAGCAAAAATGACTCGGGTGTCAGAGTCGCTTTTGGCAGATATTGATAAAGAGACGGTTGATTTTCGCGATACATATGACTCTACGCGCCAAGAACCGATTGTTCTGCCTGCTAAATTGCCGAATTTACTGTTGAATGGGCAAGTTGGTATTGCTGTTGGTATGGCAACTAATATTCCGACGCATAATCTAGGCGAGGTGGTTGATGCAACGGTTACACTGATTGATAATCCAGAAGCAACGCTTGATGACCTTATGAAGTGTATCAAGGGGCCAGATTTCCCAACTGGCGCGGTGGTTTATGGTGGCGCGCCGATGCGCCAAGCTTATGCGACCGGCCGCGGCAGTGTGACGATACGGGCGGTGGCAAACATTGAAGAAACCAAACGCGGCCGTCATCAAATTATAGTTTCTGAGATGCCTTATGGCGTGAATAAAGCAACGCTTATCGAAAAAATTGCCGATTTGGTGCACGAGAAAAAGATTACGGCGATTAGCGCTTTGCGCGATGAGTCGGCTCGCGGTAATGTGCGAGTAGTTATTGAGCTCAAAAAAGACTCTTATCCGAAGAAAGTACTTAACCAATTATACAAATTGACGGCGTTACAGACTAACTTCCATTACAATATGCTAGCTTTGGTGCCGAGTGCTGACGATGCGACACGTCTGCAGCCGCGCGTTTTGGGTTTGCATGATATTCTGAATGAGTTTATCAAACATCGCCGCCAAGTGGTACGCCGCCGCACAGAGTACGAGCTACGCAAGGCTAAGGAGCGAGCGCATATCCTGGAAGGTTACAAAATTGCACTGGACAATATCGACGAGGTAATTAGAATCATCCGGGCTAGCAAGACGCAAGATGAAGCCGAAAAGGCGCTCATCGAAAAGTTCTCGCTGAGCGTTATCCAGGCCAAGGCGATTCTGGCAATGCAATTGCGCCGACTGACGGGTCTAGAACGCGAAGCTATCGAGAATGAGCTAGCTGAGTTAATGAAAAAGATTGCGTATTTTGAAAAAGTTTTGGCTGACGAAAACGAAATCCTTCGCATCATCAAAGAGGAATTACTAGAAATTAAAGATAAATATGGCGATGACCGTTGTAGTAAAATTATCAACACCGAAGTCGGTAAGTTTAGCGATGAAGAACTAATCCCAGAAGAGGATACTGTTGTACTGCTGACAACGGAAAATTACATCAAGCGCACCTTGGCCAGCGATTATCGCCGTCAAAACCGCGGCGGCAAGGGTAAACGCGGTATGACCACTAAAGAGGAAGACGTTATTGATCAGCTAGTACCAGCTGGAACACATGATTGGCTGCTGTTTTTCACGAACAGGGGTAGAGTGTTTCGTCTGAAGGCCTACGAAGTGCCGGCAGCTAGCTTAGCGGCGAAGGGCGTAGCAGCGGTCAATTTATTGCAGCTGCAGCCAGAGGAAAAAATTACTTCAATTATCAATCTAGCTAAAGATGTAAATGTTGATGAAGGTTATCTATTTATGGCGACGACCAAGGGTACAGTCAAGAAGACAGCGATTGCTGACTATTCAAATATTCGCACCAATGGTTTAATTGCTATTAATTTGGATGAAGGCGATGAGTTGCGTTGGATCAAGCAAACTACTGGCAAGAACGATGTGATCATCTCGACTTCAGCTGGACAAGCGGTTCGCTTTAGCGAGGAGGAGTGTCGTCCGATGGGACGTGCTGCTCGCGGTGTGCGTGGTGTGCGACTACGAACGGACGATAGTGTTGTAGGTATGGATATTGTAACTTCAGCTGATCAAAAATTGCTGGTGATGAGCGCAAACGGGTTCGGCAAAGTAACCAAGGTAGCTAATTTTCCGAGTCACCGCCGCGGCGGCGTTGGTGTGAAGGCTGCTGTTGTTACGGCAAAAACTGGTCCGATAGTTGCTGTTCAAACGCTTGAGAAGGATGCGATTGAGGCAATTATGATTAGTCAAAATGGACAGACTATCCGAGTGTCGCTTGACGATATTCCAGCGCTTGGCCGTACTACCCAGGGTGTTCGAGTGATGCGTATTAATGACGGAGATACAGTTTCGTCAATGGGGATTATACGTGATACAGACGAAGGAGAAAAATAGCGGATGGTAGTATCCCCGTATATAATAGCTTTTGCTGTTGGTTGGGCTATGGCGCAGTGCGGTAAGTATGTCGTTGCTGCTATTAAGATGCGTACCTTGAAAGTGTTTGATCATCTGTACATATCGGGAAATATGCCAAGCGCTCATAGTGCTACGATGATGTCGCTAGTATCGATTATCGGTTTGAAAGACGGAGTCGGCAGTGGTTTGTTTGGTTTGGCATTAGCTCTAGCAGCGATTGTGATGTACGACGCATTGATGGTACGGCGATCTGTTGGCGAGCAGGGCGAGGCTATCAAGCAAGTTATTGATATCTCGAAATTTGATGTATCGAAGCCGCGTAGCGCTAAGGGACATACCCCTTTGGAAGTGGTAGTCGGTGCTGTAATTGGCTTACTAGCGGGTATCGTTGTATTTTTAGCTACAAAAAACTAGCGATAGGGTGTTGACTTGATTAGGTTAGAGCGCTACAATAGTGAACAGTCTGGTTGCGAGAGGTAAACTTACAAATTGCATCTTAGCAGTCAGGTTAAGTAATTTAACAATTTGATTGTGCAATTATCATCGTCAGTCTATTTTTGAGTAGACGCTTCAAATGAAGCATCTTTATGGAGAGTTTGATCCTGGCTCAGGATGAACGCTGGCGGCGTGCCTAACACATGCAAGTCGAACGAAGGTATATATAGGAAGTCTTCGGATGGAATATGTATAACTTAGTGGCGGACGGGTGAGTAACGCGTAAGTAATCAACCTGTGACACACGGATAACTGATAGAAATGTCAGCTAATACGAGATGAACTGTTTAAATTGGGAAATGGAAACAGCAAAGCGAAAGCGGTCACAGACGAGCTTGCGTCTGATTAGCTAGTTGGTGGGGTAAGAGCCTACCAAGGCGACGATCAGTAGCCGGCCTGAGAGGGTGAACGGCCACATTGGAACTGAGACACGGTCCAAACTCCTACGGGAGGCAGCAGTGGGGAATATTGCACAATGGGGGAAACCCTGATGCAGCAACGCCGCGTGAAGGAAGAAGGCCTTTGGGTCGTAAACTTCTGTCCTTGGGGAAGAAAAAAATGACGGTACCCTTGGAGGAAGCCCCGGCTAACTACGTGCCAGCAGCCGCGGTAATACGTAGGGGGC
>NZ_PQNZ01000051.1:0-5726 GCF_004138385.1 Candidatus Nanosynsacchari sp. TM7_ANC_38.39_G1_1
TTTTCGGTTTGAAAAGCTGATATATATATATCACATATGGACGGCAGTGTCAATAGTTTCGCAATAATTTACTATTTTTTGCAACAAAATAGCCAAAATCCCCTTCAAGCCGCAAATCGCCAGTTTTGCCTGTTTATTTATCATTTCGGCGTTTTGATGGCCAGGCGCGCTTGATATATGAGGCCGTTGATTTAACTGCGAGCGGTAGCGATACAGCGAACGCTAAATCACCGATACCGCGAGCAACTTTGGCGAGCTGGCTCTGGCCGGTGGTTTCGAGACGGCTGCCGAGTAGGTGGGCTAGCAATGAGCTGGTTTCGAACGCTAGCGCCAATTTGCCAGAGATTTCCGGGCGTACGGTTTCATCGCCAGCTTCAACTATCGTTTTGGCGCTGGCAACGGCGTTGATTCCATTAAAAGCTGTGATGGCGGCGATTATTTCCGTTGGTGCGAGGTTTTTACTTTTTATCTTATAAAGGATGATGGCAGTGACAGCTTTGTCTAGCCCAGCATCCAGCAACGCGCCGAAATCGCTTGTTTGCCCTGTTTTGCGGGCGACGATGCCGTCTAGAACGTCAATGAACCGGCCAGCGGCAACCTGTGCGATACCAGCAGCGGTATCGATGCGTTTGGCGCCGCGCCAGGCTAGAATCGCGCCAGCAATGCTTATAGCGTTGGGAATGGTGGGGATATCAGTCCTAGGATTGAATCTTGGAATCTTTTCACGGGACTTAATAGGCATAATATCTAAGTCTACAATTATACGATGAAAATGACAAATTTGCGAAAAGCTTAAACAATATTAATTAGACAAGCGTCCACTGGTTGGCGCCGAGCGAGCGGATAGCGCCGGTCAGTTCAAGCATGGTTAGCGCAGTATTGAACTCGGTTGCCGGCAGCTGAGTAGCCTTTTGCAGCTGATCGCCGTCGCGGATACCTTGAGCGAGCTGTTCGATGATCGCTGTTTCGGCAGGTGTTGAGCCGAGCGGCAGCTTGGTTTGGTCGGTTCGCGCGTCTGGCATGGATTCTGGTGCGACAACCGACAAAATATCGTCGAGGCTGGTGACGGGTGTGGCGCCTTGTTTGATCAGCGCGTTGCAGCCGGCGCTTTGCGGGCTGGTGATGTTGCCGGGCACGACGAAGACGTCTTTGCCTTGAGCTAGCGCGTGGGCAGCAGTATTGAGCGTGCCGCTGCGAGCACTAGCCTCGGTGATTAGTACGGCGTCGGCCAAGCCAGACACCAAGCGGTTGCGTTCCAAAAAGCTCCAGCGGCCGAGGATGTACGGTTCGGTGTCATCAGTAGAATGTTCGGACAAGATTGCCCCGCCCTTTTCGATAATGCGCCGGGCGAGCGCGCTGTTGCTGCGCGGATAAATATTCGGTAACTGGCTGGGTACGATGGCAATAGTGGTGCCGCCAGCGTCTAAACAGGCACGGTGCGCTAGCGCGTCAGTACCTAGGGCTAATCCGCTAACAATGATAAAGCCGCGGCTAGCCAGGCCGCTGGCAAACTGATTTGTTACCTCGATACCGTAGCTGGTTGGCTTGCGGGTACCGACGATAGCGATGGTTGGCTGGCGTTGTTTAGGAACTTCACCTAAGTAATATAATGCTTGCGGCTTATCGTCAATATTAGCTAATACCTTGAGATAATCGTTACTATCTGGTGATACTTTATTGATTTTCATACAAATTCCTGTTAAAAAGTATTGACATGTTGTCAAAGGTGTGCTAATATTGGGATGATTGATTGACCCGAGGTGGTGAATCAAGCACCTTATACCCCCTATTCTAACTTATGTTAGGTTGCGCTAAAAGGCGCACGACAGTAATCTACCCTCCACTTTCGTGCCTAGACAACTTTTTAGCGTATACTAACCCCTTTGTCCAGCGGATCACCGTATGTGTGAGGTGGATCACGTATACCCGATAGGGTGGGACGAAGGGCAGAATGGCGCTAGGTGATGCCCACCCTTACCTAGCGCTTTTTTGTTATCTAACAATATTGACTTTTCGTCATAAAAATAGTATAATGGAAGTATGACCGCTAACGACTTTAACTACGATCAGATGCGCCGCGAGGAGTGCCAAAAACTGATTCCGCGGGTGTTTCATGTCGAGATGCCAGTCGACGAATTTTTGTTTGACGATATCGAGACGGGGCGCGATTCGTACGCAGTGATTTTCCGCAGTCGCGGTAGCGTGTATGCTCTGCTTATTGCCGAGAATGGTACCGAGCAGACGCTAGAGGATGTGCGCCGTATCGTCAAGAATATGGGTTTAACGGCCGAGAAGTTCTTGCCGCCAGAAGCCGACCCGCAGTATTTTTATCGCAATGGCGTGGAGCTTTTGAAAAGGGTTTATCCGTCGCTGCGACGCTGGAATTACGATGATGTGTGGATGTATAGCCGTAAGGTACCGTACAGCCCAGCCCTGGTCAAGGTAGCATCGGTCGACGGCGAGATCCGGCGCTTTAATCAACGTGGTGCGTCGTGGCAAAAATTATTAAATTATTCGTTTAGAAAGGTTCAGGTACGCTATGAATGATATCGATAAAGTATTCCCAGCGCGATACAATCGTTTGCTTAAGTTAGCAGAGGTGCGTCCGCTACAGTTCCGGCAGCAAGCGGCGGCCGTCTATGCGGCTTGCCCGCGCTCGCTGCGGCGGATGGCGCGGCGCTTTGATCGCAGCGTGCCGATGGCGCTGGAATTTTTCTTGTCTTGGCGCGATGATTGCCTGCCGCGGTTGCGTAAAATCGAAAGCGCGCCGCAGCAGAAGACGCTGATTAAGACGATGAGCGACAATTTCTTGACAGACGATGAGCAAACTGCAACATTGTTGCAATACGCAGCACAGCAGAGCCAAAGCATTGAACGAGCGCGTTTTGCAATGCAACATTATGCAGAAGGCGAAAAAAAGCTGCATCGTTTGGCGCTAGAGTTTGTTAATCAGCCGGCAGAAGTTTGTTCGCAGCAGGTCGAAGTTTACGTAGATTATTTACTCTACCGTGCGGTTGCCGAGGAATTCGGCATGACAATCCGCGATCCGCAGGCGCGATTGATTAAGCGTTCATTCCAGTCGAAAGTTGAGCGCCATCAGATTCGCCGGATGACGCGCCAAGCACGGCGGCGTTTGAACGAAATCGACGGTGCTACTGCCGAGATTGAGCAAGCGCAAAATGGCTTGGTAGCGCGGTTATTTGGCTTGAAAATTGATTATGTGTCGGTGTTGGCGGCGCGGCAAGAGTATGAAAAAGCGTTGGCGCGTCTCGGTAAAAAGTCAGCTAATAGTCCGGCTAAGCGACTAGCTCTCTACGAGAAAAAGACCGAGGATCTTCGCGCGGAATATCTGGCTACCGTGCCGGGATTGGCTAATCTGTCGGACACACAAAAAGCTGCCAAAGAAATTGACGGAGTGTTGTTGGCGGTGTTTGACCTCAGCAATGAGCAGCGCAATGATATTATGAGCTTGCTCAAACGCTACCGCGAGCTGATTCGCGAGCGCGAGATGCTGTTGACGATGATTGGCGATTAGTGTTACTTTGTTGATTTTGATTCTGGCTTTGGCTTGTTTTTGCTAGCACTAGCGCTTTTAGCTAGCTGCTGTTTTTGCCGGCATTTTTGGCAAATACCCTCAAGCTCAAAATGGTGATCAATGACCAAAAAGCTGTATTTTCTGCTGAGGTAATTGATGAGCTGTTCTAATTCTGGGGTTTGGATTGGTGTAGCGTTTTGGCAGCGAATGCAGTATAAATGATGATGATGCGGAATGAATGGCTCGGCTAGCTCGTAGTAGTTCTTCCAACCGACGTGAACAACGTTAATGATTTTGAGATCGTTGAACGCTACCAAGGCGCGATAAACGCTAGTGCGGTTAATATCCTTGCACTTTTTTGCAATATCGCTGATAGTCAGCGGAACGTCTGATTTTTGCAGCGCGTCGAAGACTTGCTGGCGCGGTTTAGTTAGGCGCAGGTTGTGTTGTTTGAATAGATCGTCGAGGGTCATGATATTGCAAGTATACAACTTATTGCAACAAATTTGCAATAATTCGGAGGGTTTGGCATTATGAAAAGCTATGGATATAGCAATTAAAACAGTGATGAATTTGCACGAGTTTGCACCATCGCCAGACGTCAATGCAGCTTTTTCTGGCTTGGTGGCGGCAGTTGTGCAGGCGACAGCGTTACCAAATTGGTGTAATGATGAAGTGTGCCGCGAAGTGCAGCGCCGTTGTTCTCTATCGGAATCAGAAATGGAAATGTATTGGTCGCGGCGAATTACCAGCTCAGCCCGTCCGCAGCAAGAGCTGGAAAAGTTTTGGTATATTGACAATTACCGCGAGCTAGTGCGGCGTGAAGTTGGCTTACTGGGCGGGTCGGGTTTGCTGTTGTCTGAGGACAGCCGCGCGGCGATGATTGGTAGCGGTCCCTTGCCTTTGACTGCTTGGTGTCTGTGGCATCAGACAGGCGCGGCGGTTGACTTGGTGGATGTGGCGCCAGCTGCTTTGGTGCAGTCGCGCGAGCTGGCACGGACGATTGCTTGGCCGGTTGGCGAGTGTTTGTTGGCGGACGGAGCGGCGGTGGCTTTGCTGGATAATGCTTACGACGTGATTTATGTGGCTGGCCTGGCGGGCGATTCGGTTGAAGCCAAACAGCAAATTATTGATAATATTTTGCCAGCGCTCCGGCCTGGCGGACGGATTGTTGTGCGTGGCGCGCATGGTGCGAAAACGCTATTATACCCAGCGTTTGACCCGAAGAGTTTGCGACGCGTGCAGCTGCTAGTCGAGTATAATCCTGACGACGATATCATTAACTCAGTATATGTGTATAAGAAAGGTTAATATGAACGATAAGATTGCATTATATCTGGTGAATGGCGCGCTGGGTGCTGGTAAAACGACGCTAGTGGATTTTTTGGTGCAGCAGCCTGAGTTTGCTGGCGCGCGAGTGATTGAAAATGAGTTTGCGTCGGAAAGTATTGACAGTTGCACATTAGCACAGCGCGTTGATGAGGTGGCGACAATTGCTGGCGAGTGTATCTGCTGCAGTAGTGGCGAAGAGTTGATTGATATTTTGCACAATTTTGCAATAAGCGGACGAGCGCCAGTGATTATTGAATCGACTGGTGTCGCTAACACTTTGCGGGTGGTCGAGAAATTGCTGGCTGGCGATATCTTTGAGCAGTATGATTTGCAGCAGTCGTTGTATGTAGTGGATGGAGCTGAAGCTAGGGTTAATGGTTTGGCGAAGGCGTTGCTAACGGAGGCTCAGGCAGCGGACATGGTATTGATCAGCAAGCTGGATTTACTGGCTGAAAAAGACCGCCAGCAGCTAATTGAAACATTGTTGCAACAAGGACTGACGAAGGTTGTGATGATGGATCACGGCAAGTTTGATTTGGTGCAGCTTGGTGACAAGTCGCAGATTTTGGACTATTTACTACTGCACGAGCCTGCGGAAAACGTGACTGAGAATGCTTTAAATTATGGCGTGGTTGATGTGGCTGAGTTGGCTATTAGCGCTGAGAAGATTGAGAAGATCTGGGCTAGTTTGCGAGATAAATACGCTTTGCGGCGCATGAAAGGCGCGGTCACTGACGGTGGCGAGATATTTCACATCGAAGCAACACCGCAGCAAATACGGGTCACGCGCGGTACCACTGACGGGTCATTAAAATTAGTTGTCATTGGCGAGCGGGCGCGTGAGATTACGCGCGCAGTA
>NZ_PQNZ01000052.1:0-5573 GCF_004138385.1 Candidatus Nanosynsacchari sp. TM7_ANC_38.39_G1_1
CGTACCGAGCGGCGCTAGCATTGGCTCGGCTGAAGCGCTTGAGTTGCGTGACGGTGGCATTGACTGGTCGGGTAAGGCTGTTTACCAGGCAGTCCGTAATGTTAACGAAGTCATTGCGCCAGCGCTAGTCGGACACGATGCCAGCGACCAAGCTGCTCTCGACCAAATAATGCTCGATTTAGACGGTACCGATAATAAGTCCAAGCTTGGCGCTAACGCCATTCTCAGCGTCAGCCTAGCCGCCGCTAAAGCGGCCGCCAGCGCTAAGAATCAGCCGCTGTGGCGCTACGTCGCAGAGATGACCGACAGCACACCTGTCCTGCCATTACCAATGATGAACGTGCTCAATGGCGGCGCTCACGCAGCTTTCGCTACCGATATTCAGGAATTTATGATCATTTGTAAAGGTGCGCAGACTTTTGCAGACACACTCAAAATGGGCACCGAGATCTTTCATGCGCTAGCCAAAGTACTAAAAAATTATGATTATCCAACTACTGTCGGCGATGAAGGCGGCTACGCACCGCGCGTCCGCAACGGCAATCGCGAAGCGCTGGCCTTATTGTCCGAAGCTATTCAAAACGCTGGCTACGAACTCGGCCGCGACGTTGTCTTTGCAATGGATGCTGCGTCAAGCGAATTCTATCAAGAAGGACGCTACGAGCTCAAATGCGAAGGCAAGTCGCTATCAAGCAGCGAAATGGTTGATTGGCTAGAAGCCTTGACAAATGAATTTCCAATTGTCTCAATCGAGGATGGTCTAGCCGAAAATGATTGGGATGGCTGGAAGCTGCTGCGCGAACGGCTCGGCGACCACATCCAGCTAGTCGGCGACGATTTGCTTGTCACGAACACCTCGCTGATTGAACGGGCTATCGCTGAACAAACTGCCAACGCGCTGCTAGTTAAACCAAATCAAATCGGCTCGCTCACTGAAACTATTCAAGCTGTCAAAATGGCGCAAAATGCTGGTTGGCGCACCGTCATGAGCCATCGCTCTGGCGAAACCGAAGACACGACAATCAGCCACCTAGCTGTTGGTCTGGGCTGCGGCCAGATTAAAACTGGATCGCTATCGCGAACCGATCGCGTCGCTAAATATAACGAGTTATTACGTATCGCCGAAGCTGACCAATCATTGACGCTAGCGCAGCCATTTAGCGAATAAATAAAACTGTAGGTTTTACTTCTAACAAAGCGAAAAACGCCTTTTCTTTGTCAAGAGGTGTTTTTCATATCAAACTAATTATGTTATACTACTAACGAATAATCGTTTTAGGAGGTTAGTTGCTCTCGATCAAACAAAAAAAGCACCGCCGTCCATATGCTATTTTTGCAGTGGCGATATGCCTGATTAGCACTGGCGTGTATTTTATGATGCTGACCTTATCGCCGTCGGTAGCGCCTCTGATTTTCACCAAGCCGATTGATGCTAAATCGCTGCCAAAAGCCAAAATCGGCGAGAACCGTATTGTTATACCGCGCATCGGCGTCAATATTCACTACGACAAAGGCCGCACCGCACTCGATCGCGGTGCCGAATGGCGACAGCCAAACCATGGCAACCCCAAAGATGGCGGTAATTTCATTATTGCTGCCCACCGCTTCAGTATCCAGCCAACACCGCAGGGTACTGTTGAGAAATCGCCTTTTTATAACATTGATAAGATGAAACTAGGCGATAACATTGTAGTCGATTACGAAGGTGCTCGCTATGCTTACGAAATCACTAAAATATTTGATGTCAAACCAGACCAGACTGAAATCGAAGCTCCATCCCAAGAAGCAAAACTAACTCTATACAGTTGTGAACTTGGCGGCTCTGATGCCGGACGTATCGTCATCACAGGCAAACTGCTCGGTCAAGTCGAACAATAAAATACTCTACCAGTTATCATACGGTAGAGTATTTTGATTATAGATTGCAGGCAGATAAAAAGGTAGTTATTTGGCGAACTCAACCGCGCGCGTTTCACGGATAACATTCACCTTGATAGTTCCAGGATACTGCATAGTTGACTCAATCTTAGTCGCGATGTCGCGTGCTAGCTTGATAGCGCTAAGGTCGTCGATTTTCTCTGGCGTGACAATCACGCGAATCTCGCGGCCGGCGCTTATGGCGTATGCTTTCTCGATTCCTTGGAAACCAGTCGCAACATTTTCGAGATCACGCATGCGCTCAGCGAAATTCTCAGCAGAGATATTACGCGCACCCGGCCGAGCGGCACTGATCGCATCGCAAATACGAACGACGATGGCCTCTGGCGTAGTCGCTTCAATGTCGTCGTGATGAGCCTCAATCGCATGACAGATACCCTCGCTCAAACCAGCCTTGCGAGCCAGCTCGGCACCGATATGGTGATGTTTGCCTTCAATTTTGTGAGTAACTGCCTTGCCCATATCATGCAACAACGTCGCTATCTTAGAAGTACGGACATCAGCGCCAATCTCGCTAGCAATCATACCAGCCATATGCGCCATCTCGGTCGAATGCTTAAGAACATTTTGACCATAGCTAGTTCGAAACTTCAGCTCGCCAAGCAGTTTTAGCAAATCACGTGGGATACCGGTAACGCCAACTTCGCGCGCCGCATCTTCGCCAGCACGCTGGGTTTCCTTATCGATTTGCTTTTCAGCTTTCGCAAAGACTTCTTCAATACGCCCTGGGTGAATACGACCGTCTTTCATTAACATCTCGAGACCGAGACGCGCTACCTGGCGGCGAATTGGGTCAAAGCTCGATAGAACTACCATGCCTGGCGTGTCATCAACCAAGAAGTCTACGCCAGTAACACGTTGCATCGCTTGAATATTACGGCCTTCTTTGCCGATAATCCGACCCTTCATGTCGTCGTCTGGTAGTTTAACCGCGGTGACCGTGCGCTCAGCAGTTACCTCGCTAGCCATACGTTCCATTGTTTCGACGAGGATAGTTTGCGCCCGCTCCTCGGCGTCAGCTTCAACGTCTTGCTGCATTTTGGCAACCAGATTTAGTAGATCACCCTTGATGTCGCGTTCAGTCATCTTCATCAACTTATCAGCGGCATCTTTCTTCTTGAGGCCAGCAATTTTCTCAAGCTTTTCCTGCTGACGCGTACGAATGTCACGGATCTCATTCTTCAATTCTTCAACTTCGTCTTCTTGCTTGCGTAATTTTTCACCACGCTTGTCAAGCTGGTCAAGTTTCTTGTCAAGCGACTCCTCGCGGTCCGCCAGACGATTCTCGGTTTTTTGAAGCTCTTTGCGGCGCTCTTTCTCGATTCGCAGCGCTTCATCTTTAGCTTTGAGTACGATATCGCTAGCTTTGCGCTCAGCTTGCGCTATGACCTGTTCAGCCGTATTTTTGCTCTTGGTCTCTTGTTGGCGATCATATACCACTTTACCGCCCACGCCAGCAATAATACCAACAATCGCGGCAATAATTCCCTCAACCATATTTTTCCTTTCTTTCGCGGTAATTAGTCAACACGTCAAGTCAAAAAACCGCAAAATTATCAAAATTTAAACTTATCAATGTCACATTCGTAGACATTACCATTGTACCGCGTTTATAACAAAATAAGCAACTATTTACGCGGTTTGGTGATGCGAGCCTCAGCGCCATATTCAGGCAGAACTATTTCATCATTGCGGCCATTCTGCAGCCGAGCCAAGCATTCTTCACGCCAAGCATCGCCGGTAACCCCAACGATCGGAATACGTTGTTCGTGCGCTATCGTATTCAACACTGCCAGACCAATCCTCAAACCAGTGAAACTCCCTGGACCGCGAAATACGCCAATGCCCGAAATATCAGCAAAACTGGCCCCATTCTCTGCTAAGCGGTCGCGCAAATAAGCTAGCATGTCGCGCGCGAGATTGCGTTCAGCCACCCATTCGTAGTCGGTTCGTTTGTCGCCATCAATTAGCGTTAATTGCACCGTCATTTCAGCGCTATTCCACAATACAATCATCGCAATTTCTCCACAATTCGATAAGATTTTTCACCACTGCTCTTCAAAGTTAGCTTGCGACTATCATCAGGCTGCACCTGGATGACGATCTGTAATACGTCCGTTGGCAATACGTTATTTACTACATCGCTCCACTCAATCACAGTAATTGTATGCGAATCGTGAATCGCTTCATCAAGTTCCATTTTCATAATACCAGCATCTGGTAAGCGGTAAAAATCATAATGAGCCAACCGCAAGCCGTCCGCAGCCTCGTAATTGCGGCTGATCGTAAACGTCGGACTCTGAACCTCGTCGTCAATCTGCAAGCCGCGCGCCAATCCCTTGGTCAGTGTAGTTTTGCCAGCGCCAATATCGCCGACAAGTTCGAGCGTCTCGCCGCCATGCAATAAGCCGCCAAGCTTCGCGCCAAACTGTATCAAATCATCCGCCGTCTGCAAGCTCACCTCTAATATCATATATTTATTATACAATATCGGACAGAGTTACTGTGTTAAAATACGTTTATTATGAGTAATTTCTTTTGTAAATACCAATCGCCGCTGGACGAAATTACCATAGCAAGCAACGGCAGCGCTATCACTGGCCTGTGGTTCGCTAAGCAAAAACATTTTGACGCTGAGCTAGGCGAGAATAACGCAAATTCTGATTTACCGATTTTCACTAAGGCAATGCGCTGGCTTGATGTGTATTTCGCTGGCAAAAATCCTGGAGAAATCCCGCCAATACAGCTTGATGGAACGCCTTTTCAGTTGGAAGTCTGGTGTATCCTGCAAACCATACCGTACGGCGAGCGCACTACCTACGGAGAAATTGCTAAAAATATCGCCAAGAAACGCGGTATCGCCAAAATGTCAGCACGAGCCGTCGGCGGAGCAGTCGGGCGCAATCCAATTTCAATTTTCGTACCGTGCCATCGGGTTGTCGGCAGTAATGGTAAACTGACGGGGTATGCTAGCGGAATCGAAAAGAAAATTAAATTGTTGAAGCTAGAAAATATACTTTAATCTAAAAGAAAGACGCTACCTTTTCGGACTTTATACTTACTCATCAAACCTGACCAACAACGTCTCTGTGTATAGATTATTACCTCACTGTCAGAGTCGGGCTCTATTTCTTTGCAACTTTTTTCTGCTTATTCCTCTGTCCTTTGGCTACCACAACCACCACTGCCGTGATAATCGATAGTCCGGCTAAAATAGCCAGCGCGTAGGCATAGCCTGACAACAGATAGATTAAGGCTAGCGTCACGCCGACAGCGCCCCAGATAGTAATCAGCCGCCTGCCAAGCACCAAGCCGATGATAACCATCAGCGAATACTAGACTAAGAACATGACCGAACTAGTCGTAGCGCTGGCGTTTTTGCTTGTCTTTCAAAACCTCATGCGCTTCATTAATCTCTTTGAATTTTACCTCGTCGCCACCCTGCTTGTCCGGATGGTATTTGACCGCCAATTTACGGAACGCCTTTTTATCGCATCCTCGGAAGCGGTTTTCGGCACGCCTAACACTTCATAATAATCGTGCTTACTCATATGCGTTTATTATACGCTTTAGCACTCGAAGTGCAAGAGTGCTAGCATCGCCTGTGATATACCTGGAACATAGGAGGTACTATG
>NZ_PQNZ01000053.1:0-5374 GCF_004138385.1 Candidatus Nanosynsacchari sp. TM7_ANC_38.39_G1_1
ATATATTGAGAAGCTGATATTTAGTGCGTAACTGCTATAGTATAGCGTGTTTTACGAGATTACGCAAGCTAAAGCTCTGCGAGTTGTACGGTTTTGCAGGGCGGCAACTCTCTTGCTGTGATAAGAATTTTGCTTGGCGGCCTAGACTTTTTTGACCTGTAAAGCATCAAGCTCAACTGGCGTGTCGCGGCCGAACATGCTGACCATGACTTTAAGAGTGCCTTTGGCAGCGTCAATCTCGCTAACGGCGCCGTCGAAACCTTTGAAGGGCCCGTCGATGATATTAACTACTTCTCCTTCTGTAAAGTCAATTTGGTGCTTTGGATCCTCGATGTTCATACGCTTTTTAATTTTGGTAATTTCTGCTTCGGAAACTGGAGTTGGCGAGGTGCCGCTGCCGACAAAGCCGGTAACGCCTGGCGTGTTGCGGACGATATACCAGGTCTCGTCGGTTAATTTCATCTCGACCAAGACATAACCCTGAAAGATGATGGCGTTGATGATTTTGCGCTTGCCATTCTTGATTTGAACTTGCTTTTCTTTCGGCACAATGGCGTCAAAAATTTTATCAGCCATGTCGATAGTTTGAGCGCGCTGGCGGATGCTTTCAGCGACTTTTTCCTCGTAGCCGCTGTAAGTATGGATAGCATACCATTGCCGCGAGCTGTCATAACGATTTGATTTTGCCATAAAATCCTTTCTACTTTGTTCCCATGATTAGTTTGAATAGCCAAGCGAAGCCGTAATCTAGCAAGATAATAACCAGAAATAGCGCTGCGGTGAAAACGATCAGCGCGCCGACCATACCCCAGGTCGAACGGCGGTCTGGCCAGCGGACTTGCTTGATTTCTTGCCAGGCGCCGCGGAAATAGCCAGTGATAGCGCTGAGCGGATTGCGGCGGCTTTTTGAGTTCTTCGGCTTGCTGGCGGCAGTTTTAGTTTTGGCGCTAGTCTTAGCAGTTTTGGTGCTAGATTTCTCGGCTTGTGTGCGGCCAGCTAATTCTTTGGCGGTCGCCAGAATGCTCGGCTTCTTTGGCTTTGCAGCTTTGTCGCCAGCAGTGATGCGAGTGATGCGGTTTTGTGATTTTTGCTTTGACTTACCTTTTGCGGATTTTGCCACGATAGTGTTTCCTCCCAAATTAAATAGCCTGGTATGTCCCAGACTGTCAAGTTAATTATACGACTGCCGAGCGAAAATAGCAAGCGATTTCGCGTTTTTTCTAAAGCGCTAAGACTTATTCTTTTTCACGGCGGGCAGCGAAAAGCTAAATGTTGAGCCGTGATTGAGACGGCTTTTGAGTTTGATTTCGGTTTTGAGCTTGAGAGCTAGTTTGGCGACAACGTAAAGACCAAGCCCAGTACCGCTGGTTTCACGGGTGCGATAATCTTCGCTGCGCCAGAATTTCTGGTATAAGTGTGCTTGGTCGCTGCGGCTGATGCCGATGCCAGTGTCTTTGACGGCAAAATTGATGGTGTCGTTTTCGCCGGGCTTGACGATGATAGTGACACCGCCCTTTTCGGTGTAGCGGATGGCATTGGTGATGAAGTTTTGCAGGATTTCTTTGAGGTAGAGGCGGCTTTGGCTAACTTGGCCGATTTGCGGCGCGATATCAATGTCAAAGGTTAGTGATTTGTCGGCGGCTTGCGGTGCGTATTCGGCGTACAGTTCGTCGATTAGTGATTGGACGTCAATGTTCTCTGGCTCGTCGGCGACACCGCGTTCAGCACGGCTCAAGGTTGAAAGATCGTTAACCATTCGCGCCAAAAATATAATTTGCTCGTGAGCAGTGCTGATGCCATTGATTAATCTTTCTTTTGGAATGTCGGGGCGCTTAATCATCAGCGAGACATTGCTCAGCGATCCTTCGGCGATAGTTATCGGAGTGCGCAGCTCGTGGCTGACAACCGAAATAAACTCGTCGCGCTCGTCGTCGAGAGATTTTTGCTTGGTGATATCGCGCAAGATGATTACATAGCCATCGTCGCTGACGCTGTTGGTGCTGCGAATTGGCGAGTATGTTGCGCCGAGGCGAATGCTTTCGTTGGATATTCTGGCAGTTAGATCGTCGCGGTATTGCGTAGTTTTGGCGGAATGCAGCTTGTCAGCGAACTTGAATGGCTGTTTATTCTTATCAATGATCGAAATAAAATCGTCAATACATTTGCCAGCGAGATCGGTATTAGTATCAAATAGGTTTAGCGCCGAGGCGTTGTATAGCGAAATGATGCCGTTTCTATCGGTGCTAATAATAGCGTCAGAGAGGTTGTTGACGATAGTAACTATGCGATCGCGCTGTAGACGCTCGGCGGTTTGGCTGCGCAAGAGTTCGGCTTGATCAATCGCCTGGGCTGAAATGACCATCTTGACCATGTAACTGATGATGAGCGTACCCAGAAAATGGATGACGATAGACACAACTTGTTTGTCGTCGCTAGCATGAATAATGACACTGCCCGAGGCAGCCGCAAACAATGTTGCAATACTAATATTAATGCCTGACTGGCCCAGGTAAACAGAGCTGGCTAGCAATAGTGCCGACCATGTATAAATTAGTGGCATATCGAAACCAGAAACCGTTAATACGTAAGTTAACGCTAAAATATGATAACCGATGAGCCCGGCAATATGGCCAATAGGTTGCCGCGGTGCTGCGAAAAATTGCCAAAAGCCGATGATAGCCCAACAGATATTAACCGCGTAAAAAGCGTACATATTCACTGCTGTCGGCTTGCCGAGCGGCGAGAATTGCATGAAGACGCTGTACGCCACTAATAGCAGCGGAATCAAAAGCGCTATCCAGCGAATAATCTTCATTCGATGCGTTGACGGATCGATGTCTATATAGTCTTTGACTTGGCCACCCATAGCTATTATTAAGTATAACCGTAAAGACGATTTATGAAAAGACTTAGACGATTGGAGTTTGGCGCTTGAGCTGCTGCCGGTGGAGGCGGTAGCGCGGATCGTAGCGTTCAACTTCGCGCCAAAAGGCTGCGGAATGATTCATGTGGCGAGTGTGGCAGAGCTCGTGAATCAATACATACCGAATCAATTCATCGGGTAGTTTCATTAAAGCAATGTTGAGGCTAATCGTTCCGTTGGAGCTGCAGCTACCCCATCGGCTACCAGCGTGGCTAAAGCGAACGCGCTGGTAAGCGAAACCATGAGCGCCAGCTAATTCTTCTAGTAGCGGCGGTAGGTATTTTTTGGCATCGCGGCGCAGAACTTTGATTGCTTCGTCGCGGATTTGCTGTTGAACATCTTGATCTTCGAGTGAAAATTCGGGCGGCAGCTTGACCAGCAGCTTGCTGCGCATGGTACGAATTTCCGGCTGTTTGATCATCTGTGTCGGCACAATAGCTAATTGATGGGTTTTGCCGATGAGCTGCCCGTCGCGATACGGCTGGGCGATGGAAGAATCTTTGGCTATTTTGCGCAAGTCTTCGCGCGACCGTTCAATAAACGAGCGAATAAACGCCAGCGGTACTAGCCGGCCGCTAGTAACGACAAAGCGCCCGTCGGTGCCGAGCTTGATGCGGGTGTAGCGAGTAGCGCGGCGCATGATAACAATCTCGCCGAACTCCGGATCATCGATAGTCTGGGATTTGGTAGGCATATTATTGGATACTGATGCCGCGGCGGCGAACCTCTGGTCGCTGTCTGGCTAAGCTAGTCATTGGCCGGCTAGGACGATTGCTATCGCCGAGACGGGCTAATACGGTGCGCGCTTGGGTTTTGTATGTGTGCTTGCCGCTGATAACGACTGGTTTCTCGATGGCGTTTGGTTCGGTGAAACTCTTGACGGCGGCATCAAAGTTTATAGTATCTAGCGAGTGGCCTTTTTGAATGCGGCGCCGGCAAGTTGCTTCATCGGTCTGCACCCAAATAATAAGCGGCTTATAACCATGCCCTTTAGCCCAGCGCGCAAACTCGGCGCGACGGACGCGGCTTAAGTTGCTGTCTTCATAAATAAAAGTTTGCTTGGTGCGTGCTATCTCGGCCAAAAATCGCTGGCAGACCTCCTCGCTGGCATTGCTATCTAGGCTGTGCTCGCTAATAAATTGCGAATCAACAAACGGTGCATTAAACATCTCAGAAAATTGCTGCGCGAAAAATGTTTTGCCGCTGCCTGGCAAGCCAACCATCATGATAGCGTGCGGATGAGAGATAGAACTAGGATTCATAAAATTATTATAGGTAATGGAACTTAAAACTGCAATTATGCACTTATGTGGTTTGTGGCAGGGGCATGAGGAATCGAACCTCAATCTACGGTTTTGGAGACCGTTATACTAGCCGTTGTACTATGCCCCTTTACGCTTTCCTATTATAGCATAGCGAAATGCTTTTTAGATATCATCAATGGCGATATCTTTAGGTTGATCTTTTTTGACACGGACGGCACGCTTGAAGCGGCGGTTGGCGGTTTCATCAGCAGTGTGCGGAATCGGCGGTAGCGACAGTAAGCGCTCAGATGTTTCTTTGTCGTCATCGAGGCTAGAAACAGCTTCGACGAAAAATTTATCAATTAGCCATTCCCGCCCCGGCGGAGTTTGACCGGTGACAGTAATACGCCAGCGCTCGTCGCCCCATTTATCGATATTGGTAATTCGCAATGGGTGCGCTAGCATCATCGTGCCCTTTGGAATGGCGGCGATAATTCGGCGGATAGCAGCGACGCCGGCTCGCTTGTCGCGAACGAAAATATCAACAGCGATCGTGCGTACGCCATGCGGCGTGACGCGGGCGCCAGTGATGTTTTGGTTGTGAACGGTGATGACTTCGCCATTGAGAGCGCGAATACGCGTCGAGGTCAGCGTGAAGCGCTCGACAACGCCGCTCAAGTCCGTGAATGGATCGAGCTTGACGAAATCACCTATCTTGTACCAGTTTTCTGAAATCATAATCGCGCTAGCGGTCAGGTCGCGCAACACGATACCGATAGTTTGTCCGGCCACCAAAGCAAACATAGCACCAGCACCAATAGCGGCTAGCCCGCCGGAGGTGCTAGAATTAGCGGCGGTTGGACTGAGGATTCGCCAAGCGATATAACCAACCGATACTACCACTAGTGTGCGAATGATGGCAATAGACACGCTCAGGTATGTTTCGGTTTGCCGCAACCGAGTGACGCGCGCTTCGTCTGATTCATTGTCGCTGCGGCGGCCGATACGTTGTGCTATGAAAATCAAGCCGCGCGCTAGGAACTTACTCAACCAATAAGCAGCAATCATCGACAAAACTAGCACTAGCAGCGAGCGAAAAGCATTCGGCGATACTAGCAGGCTCTTTAGATCGTTAATTACCGAAGTTGATATTGCGCTATCCATGCTTACTATCATGCACTGTTTGCTGTAAAAAATCTATATGTTT
>NZ_PQNZ01000054.1:0-5252 GCF_004138385.1 Candidatus Nanosynsacchari sp. TM7_ANC_38.39_G1_1
ATAACGACTCCCAAAGATCTTATCCCAAAAAAGTTATAGTTCCCTAACAATTTAGATATTGGTATAATACTTCCTCAAATCCCCCTCTGTTACGAGGGGGATTTTTGGTTAGAAAAATGCTAATTGACCAGCGGGTACGTTCTTTTCTTGGACAGTTTTTTCGCCAACGATAACGTACATATGCGTGAATTGATGTTCGGTCAAGTATAGTAATCGTACTGATCCGCTATCTGGTGCGTGGCGTTTGACGCGCATCATGTGCTTCTCGGCAACGTCGCGGTTTGGACACAGTCTAGTGTATACGCTATATTGCAGCATGTCAAAGCCGTCGTCCAGCAAAAATTTGCGAAATTGTGTAGCGGCTTTGCGCTCAGCTTTAGTGTTGGTCGGCAAATCAAAGAATACCGCGACCCTCATGATTTTATATGACATCCCTTCTCTGTTAGGAGGCGATTTTTGGCAAAAGAAGCTTACGCGCCTCCTTTACCTCAATACACTCGATAAAGCTTTCAACTGTTCGCTCGATCGCATGTTTTACAGTAAACTTCTTACCATTAATTATAACACAATAATTTAATATGTCAATGATGAGTTGACGGTCATGCTTGGTGAGGCTAGCGTCGCGATCGCCGACGTGAAGCGGGGCGACTTTTTCTAAGACATATAAATCAACGGCGGCACGGTAAGGCTCAATCAAGTCGTCGGCTAAATTAAAACTGTTGAGCTCATTGTGATGGAAAATTCCTTGCGAAGCAACTAGCCCGCGAGCGGCAATATGTCGAGCGATATGACTGCGGACCATTGCGTAGCCATAGTTAAGCGCGGCATTGTGCCAAATTGGCTTGCGGCGTGTGGCGTCGTCGAGTAGCTGGTCAAAATATATGCGAGCAGCTAGCGACTCGCGATTGCTAGTGTCGCCTGATTTGACATCGCTTGCGTACGCCCGAAGCGGAGCATCGTCCAGTCCGACCGCTTGTAGAACATCGGCTTGATTGGTGATTTTTTGCTCAACGATGCGTTGCCACAGCTGTTTTTTAAGCGGCTGACTCATGGCAAGCTGCTGGCGCGAAACTTTAGCCTGGCGCGAGTGCTGTGAATACGGCAAAATCACGCTGGCTGGCAGATGTTTCTCGTCGCAGATAACAGTTGTTGTGCTCTTGGTAGCGAGTGCTGTTAGTAAGTTTGCGGTCGTGGTTATGCCATAACTATCCAGAACAAGCGTGTCGAGGTCTTCAATTGGTAGTGTCGCTTCGATATCTTGCGCGATTACTAATTGATTATCCCGCAGACTGAGTCTGGCAGGGTTTTCGATAGCTACGACGCGCCAGGCCATTTATAACCACCTGTAGTTATCGCCGAGGACGGAGATGTCGTAACGTTCGATGAGGTTAGCGGATCGGGGTGAAATACGGTGCCGGTTTATACCTTCTTTATTTGGGGAGGCCGCATCTATGACAGTTATTCGCCCAGATCCAGAATCGTAGGCTATATAATAACCTTCCTCAATAGTATTACCAAAGTAACACCTCACATAATCATTCGGATACAAAGAACAAACCTTAGTGAATGTTTTGTCTACGTCAGTGAACCCTTTGGGTGCTGGCAGTATCTTTGTTGGCGTGGGCTTATTTTTGCCAACTTGATGGGCGTAAACTGGCGCGAAGAAGTGCTCAATTTTCCCCTTTTTATTCGGCTTTTGATAAACGTCAAGCCGTACCATAGATCCGTTGTTAACAAACGCTTTGCTATCGTTAATGTAAAATCCGCTCGGTTGCGTCGAGTATACTTTGATGGTCGAGACTGACGACAGTTGTTTGCCGTTTTTGTCGAATTTTTTGTCATTTTTGTAAATAGGTTCAGCAAAAGCTTTTTCTGGGTTATCACCGTGAGTATCTAGTTTCTCGAGCAATTTATCGTACAGCCACTTATCAGATTCTTTAAGTACGGAGTTTTCGACGTCTTTTCGCTTAATTTTGTTTAGTGGTATTCGTACGGTTCGTTGATCACCATCTTTAGCCTTTGGTGAGCGAATAGTCTCCTTGTGGGCTTGAGCGGTAGCTTTGCGGCGTGGCATACGGGAAACGAAGATTGGTTTTATGCTTAGGCGGAACTCCTCGTCGTAATTATCAAGTCCACGTAGCTCATTTTGTAGTGTGGCGATATCGATGTTGAGGGTGCGTTTCATGACTTCTTTGCCGAAATTATCCCAGGGTTGCGGAAAGTACTTTGAAGACAGTACGATCGCCGCATCCTTGCGCCGCTGAGCTTTATCAAACTCGTCTTCGTCAATAATTTCACCAGTCAACTTGTCAGTCTTTTCTTCCATCGTTTTCGCAGCAGCTAATAGGGTGGCTATCTCCCCGCGTTTCGCGAATAAATTCGCTTGTCTTACTATGCTGTTATCGATTGCCGCAACAACCGCCGCATCCTTGGCGTGATGCAGTACATCCTAGCACGATCCTTGGCTAGTCCCCAGCGTTTGCGTAGATAGGCTGTTGTCGTACCGTTTGGCGCGATTATACGCTGTTTTTCTTCACCTTCTGCAAAGTCGACATTCTGGCGTAGATAATTTTGGATAAACCGCGTGATATATCGCGTGTCATTTAGGGCACGCACATTCCAGCTGTCATTTTTGTAATCTTGAAGCAATAGATTTTGCTTCTTTTTCATGGCGTAGCCGTTGTATTTGTATTTAATAGCATTCGTGGCTTTGTCAGATGTTTTAACATCACGCGTCTTATACGTTGTTTCAACAAGTGCTACGAATTTCTCCCATCGTTGTTCATCGGTACCAAAATATTCAAACGGCGTCCTGTCGGCTTTCTTTTGATTCTCCTCTGTGAATACCAAAACTTTGTTAGTAATTCCGTCGTTATTGGAACGTGAAAATGGCACGATGTGATCAACTTGATAGGCGTTATCATCGCGTAGCATGGTTTCAAAGTCAATTGGATTGCCAGAGTATAAGCACTTGCCCTGCTGTTCGCGATAGAGCTTGACTTTAATGATCTGCTGACCGGTTGGAGTGACGACGCCGTTCTCATTTAGCGTCTGAATAATACTTTGGTTACGTGCCTGGTTTTCCTTATTTTCATTTTCAATCGCCTTGCGGTCTTTGAAGTTTTTTGCCAAATCGCGAGCGGTTTCGACTTTGATGAAATACGGCTTACCGTATTTGCGTTCAATAGCACGAACGACCTTCAGGGTCTGTGCTATGACACGCTTGACGACGGGGTTGGTGATTTGCTCTAGGCTGGCAGATTGCTTTTTGAAGTTGTAGCCAGCTGCCTCGCAGGCTTTGTCGTAAGTCATACCCTCGAGGATGTGTGGCGTGATTTTTTGTAGAGCTTTGATCGATAAATAGCCGAACGCTTTGAAATTGGTTGGCTTAATTTTGACAATAGCCTCTTTGGCTTTGTCAGAAAGCGGCAGTGAATCTAGTTCAGCTTGAATGCCCTCGTCGGCTTTTTGCGTAGTGAGGATGTAGGCGATTTGATTGATCGCCGATTCATTATCAATTTTCGCCCAATCTTCTGGTAAATCTTTCAGCACTAACCTGATGTCGCTATACGCTTTTAGACCGCCAAAAGTATTGTCTTCGCCAAATTCATCACCCTCTTTCTTCTTGCCGCGCACGTCTTTTGGTGCGTAGTCTTCGCTAATTCCTGCGGTGCTGCGTACCTTTTTGTAGGTTAAGCTTTTTTGGTTTTTGGCTAGATCAATGACTTTGCTAATTTGTTCTGAAGACAATCTTACCTCTAGATTTTCGCGCTTGGCTTGGCGTTTGCTGGCGTCGCGAGGAATGAATACGAGGTGCGACAAATCGCTTGCCAGGCGAAATACCTCGAAACTATAGCTGGATTTTGGCGCTCTCTTCTCGCTATCTTCAAAAGTACATTTGCCGACCATCTTTTCGATTAGTTCTTTAGTCATAAATGGACGCTGGTACATTATGGCACTTACATTGATGACTTGTTCGTCGTTAATTCCATAAATCAATTCGTTAATGGTCCGTTCGGGAACATTTTTCAGGGTGTAGTTTCGCTGAGTTTTGACTATTGTCTCTAGTTCACGCAAAAAGTCATCACGTGCAAAACTGTTGGTATAGTCGTCGCGTTTATTGCGCTTGTGCGGAGCGAATTTTTCATCGCGACTCAGCGCGTCGCCGACAGTCGTGTAATTGTTGTCGGCGAGGAATTTCTCGTTGGTCTTGAGCGCGCTAGTGACGCGGCCGCCTTCTTTGTCTGATTCTTCCACGACCTTGCGGTTCGACTTGAAGCCGCGTCGTTTGGCAATCTGATATAAAACTTTGAGCAACTCTTCGGGCGATAATTCTTCGGTAAGTGCTCTTGCTCGCAGACCATACACGTCTAATTTGTTGAAATCAGACTTGTAATCTAGAACTTCTTCGACTTGATTTTTAGTGAGGATGTTTTGGTCGACAAAAAATTGCTTTAGGTTATTGAGGCACTGGCGGCGGCGCTTTAGGCGACGGCGAGCTGATCGGGCATCACGGCGCGGTTTGGCGAGTGAATCACCGTTTTGAGGATCTTCTGGCCGCTCAAAAATCCTCACTCCCAAATCATGAATACGCTTTTTATCTAAATCCAGTACTGCCCAACCAACTGAACTGGTGCCGATGTCTAGCCCTAGCGAATATTTTTTCGGTGAATATGAAGATTTTTCTGTCATAAAGAAGTCCTTTTTATAGTATCGTTAGTATAATTATACAACAAAAAGCGATAATTGAAATTTTGCGGCGCTCAGCCGCAGTGCAAAAGATAATCCGCCCAACGAGTGAGCGGATTAGAGCTTTGCTCCAGTATTTCTTATACTTTACAGCGGATTTTTACCGCCAGATTATTATAGAAACCTAGAACAATTTAGATATTGGTACAATCCTTACTTAAGGGACTGTAATTGTAGTTTAGCGCACTTATTATGATTGCGCAAGTGTCTGGTTAAATAGTGCTATAATTACTAATATGGACACATCTGGGATACAATCTATCGCCGTTAAGGTGAGCGGATCTAACTCCGCCCTGCTTGATGATGCAGATGGGTTGCAGAAACTAATGCGCGACATTGCTAAGGGGGCTGGCTTGCATCCCTTAGAGTCGGTAACTCATCAGTTTTCGCCCCAGGGGGTTAGTTCTGCTCTGCTTTTGTCTGAGTCGCATATCGCAGTTCACACATGGCCGGAAAGTGGCACTGCTTATATATCAATGACTACTTGTAAACCCTTGACTGAT